>JBBRJE010000041.1:0-13101 GCA_038219845.1 Bacteroidia bacterium | reverse complement strand
ATTGATCTGTCCAAGGGCATCATTATTTCCGCCTGCATAGCCGCCATTTCGTGAATTTTGAATGATCTTAACGGAAGGGAATTTTTCCTTTATAAAATTTACAGAATCATCGGAAGAAGCATTGTCGGCAACATAAACATCAGCATTACCGCTATGTTCTACCACCGAAGGTAAGAACTGTTGCAAAAGTGCATGACCATTCCAGTTTAATATTACTACCGCTACTTTACTATTCATGAAAGGCTGCGAATTTAATACTCTTTTTTTTGTTTGAATTAGAGATAATAGGTTTATTTTGTGGGTGAAAAATTAAATATATGAGTTTTTTTATACACGAATCTTCCTATATCGATGAACCCTGCGAGATTGGAGATGGCACTAAAATATGGCATTTCAGCCATATCATGCCAAACTGTAAAATAGGGATGAATTGCAATATCGGGCAAAACGTAGTGATTAGCCCGGAGGTTATCTTAGGTAATAATGTAAAGGTTCAAAACAATGTGAGCATTTATACCGGGGTTACCTGCGAAGAGGATGTCTTCCTGGGCCCTTCCATGGTTTTCACCAATGTTATTAATCCGCGGAGTGCGGTAAACCGTAAAAGCGAATACTTAAAAACCACCGTTAAAAAAGGGGCTACCATTGGAGCTAATGCAACCATTGTATGCGGGAATGATATCGGGCGATACGCCTTTATCGGTGCCGGGGCAGTGGTCACAAAAGATGTGCCCGACTATGCACTCATCGTCGGCAATCCTGCACATCAAATTGGATGGATGAGCGAGCACGGGGCGAAATTGGCGTTTGATGAAGAAGGGATTGCGATTTGTCCAATTAGCATGGAGAATTATTCATTAAGGGAGGGGAAGGTGGAGAAAGCGTTGTGAATTGTGAATGGCTAACTTAAATGGGGTTGAAGGGGATATCGTAATACAATACTTATTTTCCATTATGAACTCTCCCAGCGGTTTAAGGGAACAAAAAATCCTGAATGAACACAAATTCATTCAGGTTTTTTTTCGATGACATTATTTTTCCTATTTTAAGATAGTGAATTTAGCAAAGCTATCACTTGTTTTAAATAAGTACATTCCACTTGCCAAGTATGAAGTATTTATTTCCGTGCCTCCTTCTATTAATTCACCTTGTAAAAGAAGCTTACCTTCCATTGAATAAACATAATAAAGAGTGTTTGCACCGTTTAAAGAATAACCATTAACTAAAAGTTTGTTTGTTGCTGGATTGGGATAAAGTTTCAAGAACACATTTTGATTTACGATATTGGATTTAACTCCATTCCCTGAAAGGCTTGCGAAAACGTCTTCAACACCGCCTCCGGTGGTCGTTTTTAATATTGTATTACTATCAGTGCCAATATATGCTATATTATCGTTCACAAAACACAATGACAAGTTTTTACGACCATAAAAATCTGCGCCTCCATCAGGTCTTTTTCCAAACCCAGAACTATCTACAAATATTTTCTTTTGGACTTTATTATAATAAGAAAGCCCAGACTGATATGGTGTGTAAATGTAATCAAAGATGTCTTCGTTATTTAAGTTAACCGGTATAGAAAAGTCATTTCTAAACCACTTAGAATATAAATACTTGTTCGAAGTAAATATTTCATACAAAGGATCGGTCAGTGGTAAAGTGTTCCAATTTTCACATTGGTCGTTCGAAACGATAAGTTCGCCGATGCTTGTCGGATTATAAAACATAAGAGTATTGTCATCAATTTTACCCACTCTATCTATATCAATTGAAGGCATATCCCAATAAACATATTTATTAGAAAGTACACTATCCCAATTTTTACAAACCAGTAGTTTACTACACCACCTATTACCAGAAATGCTTCCACTACAACTATATTTACCCTTAAATAATATTTTTTCACCCATTCTGAAAACTGTAACGAAGCCAGAATAATAATTAGGGAGATTGGTAAAAGTGACACCACCATTAAATGACACAGCAAAATGTGAACCTATAACTTCGCCTCCCGCCCACAGTTTTCCCAACACTAAGGTATCCTTTCCAAAGCAGTAGAGTTGATTGGGGGTGTTTTGGAGATCAGCAGTTAAATCACTGCTTTCAACCCAGTTTATCCCACCGTCAATGGTTTTATAAAACCAATAACCCGCCTGGTAACCTAATGTCGCATTATATGCAGGACCACAAGCGTAAATTGTGTTTTTGTCATAAAACGTGTATACACCAAAAGTATAAGCGTTATAACTAAACTTGTCGAATTTTTTTAGGGAGGTCCAATTTTTTCCTCCATCAATTGTTTTACAAATTGTGGCATTTATATTGTCCACTGCATATCCACTATCCTGACTCCAAAAAAAGAGTTGGTTCGTTTCTTTCATTGGAACAGTTATAGAAGTCCATGCCTTTTTATTTTGGGCATTTAAAAGTACCCCTTGAATTAACAAAAGGAATATGATAATAATTTTAACGGATTTTTTCATTATGTATGATCTTTTAATTTGTTATTTAATATTTTATGATTATTAAGCACAATACAAAGTTAACGATAAATTAATAAATCTTATAATGATAACTCATGCCACCGATTTCTTCCCAAGATGTATTATAATTTGAAATATACCAAAGCTTATAACTATTGTTATAATTAGAATCGTTCAAATCACATTCTAATTTCACCATTATCATATTTTCAAATTCAAAATTATTAGGTATGGTGTATTCCGCATCAATATTATAATTAAGTTGAGCTGTAAATGACGCCCCTTGCAGCATAATAATATCATTTAACACGGCATTATCGCTTTTGATTTTAATTAACTGTAAACCATTAGTATCAGTTGCAAACATATCTTCAACGTCTGTGCCATTGCTTCCTTGAGTTACCCAATCGTTATATACAGCCGTTGGAAGTCCAACTGTAAAATAACTATTTGTCCCAATATTAAATAGACTCGTTGATTTAAATCTTTCATCCTTTGCAAAGTGGAGATTTGTTTTTATTGTAAATGCAAAAGGGTTATTGATGTCTGAATTACCAATCGTACCAATTTTTTGAACAGTTCCATTACCTGGTAAATCTACTACCATTAAGTTTTTAGTAAATATATTATTATTATTTTTAACATTCGTACTTAAACCAACGTCTTCCGTAGTTGTTAGACCTGTAATACTCTTATCTTCAATAGTATTAGAAGTAGCTGCTACCTTCACTATTCTAGCGAGTAAACAAACATCTAACCGACCAGTGCAATTGGAAATTTCCTTATATTTTGCAGGAGCTGGTGGATCCCAGGGGAAATCAATAACTATTGTTCCTCCTGCCGCGATACTATAACTTAATGTAAAACTTCCTATTAAACTTCCTTTTGGTAATGTGGCAGTGCCTGTGCTGCAATTTGTAAAAGTAACTAAATTGGCTCCTGCCGCATTCCACTTATCCGGCCAAGATTCCTGGGTACTTGCAAGAGTCCAAAACAGCTGTACTTTCCAAACACCACTTGCGGAGGCACTGCATCCTCTATTATGAATTCGAATTAACCCATGATTTTTCGTATCTCCAGTTGTCGCAGTTTTTGGGTCAGGATTCGCATGAATAAAATCAGGTGTCGTTAATGAACTTGTTACATCTGTTGGTGTAGTGTTTGAATTTAAGTCAACTCTATTCCAAATATCGGGGCTATCAAAAACCCTCCATGTAAATGTATTAGGTTCTTTACCGTTATCTTCTTGATTATCTTGTCCAAACAAATCTTCACCTTTCTTGCATTGCAGATCAATATAGCTTGTGCCAGCATCTGCAACAGTACCAATTTTCTTTCTATAATCAGTGATTATTAAATCTTTAATTCCATCACCATTAATATCACCTGGCTTTGACGCAAAACATAATCCAGTATTAGTTGGAGTTCCATATGTTTCGCCATTAATATATTTTAAATTACCCTTTAATACATGAGTTCCACCGGTTAATATCGTTTGTACATCAATAAGACTACCACCATTTAGGTAATCCGTTCTTGCAAGTCCTCCATATACAAGCGATACTGCTTTTTGATTTTGATTACCATCATAATGAGAACTGATTGCAATATCATCATAGCCATCACCATCTATATCTCCTACATTTCTTAAGCCAAATCCAGTGTTAGAAGGAGATGCTGTATAGCTAATTTTTGTTGAAGGAATATCACCATAATTCACTAAGGATGTATAATTCCATGCACTGTGAGCTCCAGGGCTGCCAAAATCATAGGTTGAAGCCCATGTATTTTTCGCAAAGAATATATACGCTTTGCCATAATTATTATTTCTATAATTATTTATTCCATGATCATGAGCAGGCTCAGATAGTAACATTGTATTTAATCTTTTCGTTGCATCTGCCGGGTCCGGACATAGTAGGCCTCCTCTACTAATTATAGTTCCCATCATTCCACTCCAACGGAATGGTTTTAAATTCTGCCCAGTTGTTGGAGTTTCTAATGTATACCCTGAAATAAATGTTACATTAACATTGGCTGTCGAATTATTACTTGTAGTCCAACTGTCAAAAAAATGCCCCTTGTTACCAAATACCATATATGCTTTTCCTAATCTATATGAATGAACTTCATTGGCTATCGATTGATAATTTACCCCTGAAACAGTATATGAGGCAAGTGCGGGGCATCCACTAGCTTGGTCCGAATTATCTCCGCCAAAACAAATATCGTCAGTACCATCCATATTCATATCACCAACACCTGCTACAGCATATCCAAGCATTTCGTAGCCGGGGTTTTCATTCGATGCATCAAGACTCTTATAACCGATAAACGGGACAGTTGTATTGCTACTATTATCTATAATAATTGATTTGGTGGTACCCCAGTCAACAGAATTACCGCCTGGGCCTTTTTTCATTCCTCGTATAACATATACCTTACCTCTTTTTAGCACTGTATTATCTGTCCATTCCGATGCTCCAATAATTATGTCATTAACACCGTCACCATCCACATCGCCCGCTTCGCTAATGTTTCTTCCAAACTTATCACTTTTTCCTGCTCTACCCATAAATATGAAATCTGCTATTCCATCCCCAACGCTTACTTCATCTACCCACTTATATTTAAATTTTTGAGCATCGGACATATTTGCTCTATTGGCAGGAAAAGGAGGAGTGAAAGCATATTGGCCTGTAACCGGTGTACTAATGTCCAGCTTCCAATTGGCCCTACTCCTTCCAAAAAAAATGTAAACTCGCCCAGCCCCTTCATTTGGAGAGTTAATAGCGAAATCTACTATTCTATCACCATTCACGTCACCTATTCCAGTGACATTCCAGCCAAACCAACCACTGTGGTTTAATATTAATACCATATCGGCCTTATCTTCCACCGGCATATCACTATTATTCCAGTAGGAGTTATCTGTTCTACCAAAGAAAACATATGCTATTCCATCCTTTGTGTTACAGGCCCGGGAAGTATAGCATTCTCTCTCAGTAGCAACACAATAATCATCCAATCCGTCACCATCGATATCACCGATACATTGCATACCACTAAAATAGCCTAAATGATAATCTTGGATCGCAGTATTTGTTACAGCATGAGTTGTTGCAGCAACTGCCGTAATAACTTTTCCGGTAATTTTCCCTTCAGCAGAACTTATATTAATCTGTCCCTGAAGTTTGTTGATGCTTAACATACATAATATGCTTAAGCAGATAGTTTTAATGTTCTTTGTTTTAAACGGATGGTTTAATTTGTGCTATTTGAGATTACTTTTTAATAAAGCGAGGGGGTTCTTTTTTTTCTTTTAAATTCATTTTTTCCTATTTTTATTATAATAGGTTCGGGGCAAACATGCCGAACTTAATCCATATTACCTAATTTATTTTTTACAAGTGGAAGTTGCCATGTTTTTGAGAAGGCCTTTTAATTTAAAATAATAACTACCTATTTAATTTGGTTATACTAAAAAAAATTGGAATTTTTTTTAGTTAATTAAAATTGTGGATTATATTCTTCCTTCTCCGAATCTAACAAAGTGCATCTACTTTATTTATCATTAGAATTAACAATTAACAATTGAATTCGGAAGCATTAAAAGAAAAGGTAATGCTTTATTATAATCTAATGATGGGTATTCTAATCCTAATGCTCTTAAATTATTATAGTAGGTTTGATGTTGCTGATAATATTGTTTTTCTGATTGTAAAAACCATGCTTTGACACCTAATTTTTGGCCGAGGAACCATTTCTCCAATAGTCGCCCAGTGCGGCCGTTCCTGATTATAGTCATGATTAACAGTTAAAACCCCTAGTACCACGTTAAATAAAATTTCTTCACCGTCTTGCTCAGTGCTAATATATTGTGCTGGTCGCTGGCATGGGCCAGATCGCGCACGCTGCCATCCTGGTATAAGATCTTGATGGCATTCACCGCAGAATTATAGGCGTTATTCTCCACCTTCCCTTCCAATACAAAATAGGCTGCGTCTTCTATCGAAATATTTAAGAGCCCGGCCACATGCTTCTGTTTCTTTTCAATTTCTGATGCCGGAGTTTCTTTATCCGTGATAATCACCTCCGGAAGTTTCCTGTTAAGGATATTCCTGCATAAGGTACTTAACACAATATCTTCATGTTGCTGCCATACTTTTATTGAAGTGGTGATATCATTATCATCCAGCAGGCTGAATTGCTCAATATGAAGAATGTCTTCTGTAAATTGCCTGGCACTGATCTTTGAATACAGGAAATGCCTGAGCGGCGGAGTGGCGAATAATTCCACGCCTTGCTTAGCCAGTTGTTTGGCTCTTTTTAAAACAGCGATCAAAATTTGTTCCGCTGCAAGCACAGTTTTATGAAGGTAAACCTGCCAGTACATCAACCTTCGAGAAATGATAAAATTTTCGATGCTATAGATACCCTTCACTTCCACCACCAGCTCATCGTCACGCACATCAAGCATCTTAATGATCCGGTCGCTCCCGATCATTCCTTCCAGTACACCGGTAAAGAAACAATCACGGCGCAGGTAATCGAGCCTGTCCATATCGAGCTGCCCGCTTACCAGTTGATGAAGGAATTTCTTCCCGTAATTATTATTGAAAATATCTATTGCAAGCGTCAGCCTTCCTTTAAATTGTGCATTCAGGTGTTGCATGATCACCGAGGAGATCGTTTCATGCTGCACACTTTGAACAATACTATTTTCTAATGCATGGGAAAAAGGGCCATGGCCGATATCATGAAGTAAAACTGCCACGCAGGTGGCTTCTGCTTCCTTTCCGGTGATCTTCACCCCTTTCAGCTTTAAATTATCAATTGCCTGTGTGGTTAGCCACATAGCTCCCAGGGCATGATGAAAACGAGTATGTAATGCGCCGGGGTAAACCAGGTGCGTTAAGCCCAACTGCTTGATCCGTCGCAGGCGTTGAAACCAGGGGTGTTCCATGAGCTCAAATACCAGGTCATAAGGTATCTTGATAAACCCATACACCGGATCGTTGATTATCTTATTTTTATTTTGTTGGTTCATCAGCTTTCAGGGAATCTAAGCGATAGGCAAAAATATCGTTTTCATTTCGCAGTGTGGTAGTATAATATTTTTTCAAAAGCAATTCATTCATATTCGTTTCACACACGATGACCGAATCCTTCACCTGCATATGATCAAATATAATGGCCGAGACACGCTGTCCTCTGGCATTCATCTGCTTTAAATAAAAAGTATGATGGGGCACATATTCGCTGCCGCTTAAAAATTTATAGCCGTCAAGATTTTTATTGGTACGGTTGGCATGCTGTAAATAAGATGCCATCGCATAGTAATATTTCTCCCCTGCCTCCTCTTGCGAATGATATATTTCAGGAAGAATATTATAAGCTCCATAAATTCCCAAGGCCATAACCAGGCTGACTTGTACGGTGGTACGCACAGGAAAGGACAATCTTCTCAAAAGCATCTTTTCTTTGATAAGGTAAAAAAAGCAGGCGCAAAGGATCAGGATAAAAGTATACATCGGGGCATCATACCAAAAAAGTTTGGTGGCCGAGAAGCTGATGATTAAAAGAAATCCTGCAAGGCAGCAGATGCAAAACCAGCCGAGCTTTTTAATCAATGGGTTCTTAATAAAAAAATTAGCACCGATTCCTAATACAATGAAATACCAGAATCCCCGGAACCATTTGTAATAAAAATTCGAAATATAAAACCAGAAATCCTCCTCGTGGCCCTGGGCAGGTTTGAGGTACATGGATTGCCATTCCGATTTGTATACGAGATTAAAATATCCGGGCTGATAAGCATCACGGAAATAATAATAGCCTCCGGTAAGGAGGAGGAATAGAAATATACCGGCGTAGGAATGAACAGAGTTCAGAATCATCCGGAGCTTTTTCTGTTGCAGCGTAAAAATAAATAGTGAAGGTATAAATAGTAAGCCGGCGGTACCTTTCATCAGCACTGCCATGGCGAAGGCGAGACAACACAGGTACCAGAACAGGATTTTACCTTTGTCAATAAAAACAAAAAAACACAGGCATGCCATCCCGCTGAAGAAAGCCAGGGGTGCATCGTAATCACCTGTGCGCGCTACATGCACCCTCACCAAGGCCTCGCTGCCCAGGAGCAAAATACCGGCAATAAGCGCAGTGCTATAGCTCTTAAAATATCTCCATACAAAAGCCATGATGCCGATACTCAACAGGTAAGCGCCTAGCGCCGAAGGGAAGCGCACAGCAAATTCATTGATCCCAAATATTTTCATGCTCCATACCTCCATCCAGATGAATACGGCGGGCTTGGTACCAAAAGTATCGGGGATTCCATCGAAGGCAGGCACCCAATAATTATTGTTATAATACATCTCATACGCGTTATGTGCCTGCCTTGCTTCATCCCATATGCGGATGGGCAGCTTCCCCAGCTCATTAAAACAGGGCGCCAGTGGCAATAGCAGGATCAGCATGACCTGTAGAATCAGTAACCAGCTAAATTTTTTATCGTATTCAATCTCCATAGGAACGAAACAAAAAGAATGATTTATTCGTATACTACAAAAAATATTTTCAGAGATAATTCTTTCATACATTTGCAATTCCACGGAATGAAGCAGCTATACCCAAATTTAATTTAATTTTTTTACCTCGTCATGGCGGGACAATTTTCACAATCATGAATAAAATTCACTTGCTTTGGGCTGATGATGAAATAGATTTGCTTAGACCGCATATTATTTTTTTAAACGGTAAAGGTTATGATGTAACAACCGTTACCAATGGGAAAGATGCGCTGGAAGAATGTAGGAAAAAAAGTTTCGATGCCATCCTGCTCGACGAAAACATGCCGGGCATCAGTGGGCTGGAAACACTTACCCAGATAAAAACAGCCAACCCTGATGCTCGGGTGATCATGATCACCAAAAGCGAGGAGGAGAGCATCATGGAAGACGCCATCGGATCGAAGATTGATGATTATCTTATCAAGCCCGTTAACCCCAACCAGATCCTGCTAAGCCTCAAAAAAATCCTGGACAGCAAGCAATTGGTGAGCGAAAAAACCACCAGTAATTATTTGCAGGAATTCCGCCAGATTGGGATGACAATACAGGACAACCTGAATTTCGCGGAATGGTCAGAAGTATATAAAAAGCTGGTGTTCTGGGAGCTGGAGCTGCAGAACAGCCAGGACAAAAGCATGGAGGAAATTTTGCTTAGCCAGAAGACCGAAGCGAATAATAATTTCGCGAAATTCATCGAGAAAAATTACCTCAAATTCTTCAAGACACCCGATGCCCAAACGCCGCTGATGAGCAATAACCTGATGAAGAAAAAAGTATTGCCGTTCCTCGATCAGCCTGATCCGGTTTTTTTTATTTTAATTGACAATTTGCGCTTCGACCAATGGAAAACCATACAGCCGGAACTCGCCACAATATTTAATTTGCAGGTGGAAGATACTTATATGAGCATCCTGCCTACGGCCACACACTATTGCCGTAACAGTATTTTCAGCGGCTGGCTTCCAACGGAAATGGAAAAAAGGTTTCCAACCATGTGGCAGAATGAAGAGGATGATGAAGGTAAAAATTTGCATGAGGAAGAATTTTTACAGGCGCAATTGCTTTCTAATAATAAAAAAGATATTAAAACGAGCTATACCAAGGTAACCACTTTTGATGCAGGCCGTGCGATGGTGGATAACGTGAACAATATGTTTAAGAACAAATTGAATGTGATCGTTTATAATTTCGTGGATATCATTTCGCATGCCCGCACCGAGATGAGCGTGATACGCGAGCTCGCTGATGATGAGGCGGCTTACCGTTCACTTACTTTAAGCTGGTTCCGTCATTCCCCGCTTTTTGAAGCCCTGCAAAAAATATCAGAGAAGAAAGTGAAATTAATCATCACCACCGACCATGGATCGGTGCGCGTACAAAACCCGGTAAAGATCATCGGAGATAAAAACACCAATAGCAACCTTCGATATAAAACTGCCAAGAACCTGGCTTTTGATAAGGAAGAAGCATTTGAGATCAAGCATCCTCATGAGGTAGGATTACCCATCCTGCATATGAGCAGCACCTATGCTTTCTGCAAGAACAATGATTTCTTCGCGTACCCCAATAATTATAATTACTACGCCAATTATTACCGTAATACTTTCCAGCATGGAGGCATTAGCATGGAGGAGATGATCATCCCTTTTATTGTGATGCAGAGTAAATAGGGCGTCGCCCTCCCGACCTCCCAGACAATTTCAATCAGAAATTCCAAATTGAATACATACAAAGGATAGAGGGAAATAGTTTATTAATTCTTTTAAGAAAATTATTCAACCATTATTTTATTCCCTTCATTATAAATTTACTTCCATTCCATACAAATTCGAAAGCATTGCATACAATCCAATCATTAGCCATATCTGTTTGTTGAAATACCCTGTATTCTATATTCTTCGAGTCAGTAGAAATTAATTCATAGCAAGCATTTATAGATTGGCCCAGTTTGGTTTTAATTGAATCAGGTGTTTCTTTTTTTATGAACTTAGAAAGCGCTATGTTTTTAGGAAGCAGGTTAGACGAATTGACTTTCAAATAATTTTTTTGAATGTCGAAAACTCTGACATCTTGTTGCTCATAAGAAGCTGCTAAGCCACCACAACGGGTGAAAACCAAAATTTCTTTACCATTATTCTTTTTAAATTTTCTTAGTTCAAATGTTATAAATGCGCGTTGCCCGGTTGTAAAATAAAATTCATAAAACAAACAATTGATTGATGAAGTTGTGTCCATTGCGTATTCTACTGTTTCAAGAGAATCACCTCCGGGTATTATATATTCGCCGTTTTGTAAAAGTATTTTTCTTTCATCAATGTTTAATTCTGGCGTGCATTCTGAGGGAAGCATTAAAAAAAGCGAGGCCATCGTTTGACTATTGGCCGTGAGATAAAAACCACACAGCATTAAAATCGTAAGTACTTCTCTTACGAATTTCACTTTATTACAATGCCTGACAATTTGAATAATTATTTTCATTTTAGAATTTCTCCTCTACAAGCTAAAACGTCGCGCATTACTTGTATGCAGGATTTTGAATTGATTCAAATTTAATGAAACAAAATTCCCTTTCTTTTAAGGTTCACAAACCATAAGGAGATACCCGCAAGGGCAAACGGGCGAACTAACTATTTATTGTCCCCTTTTGAAACAAATTTCTTCTTATAAAGATAAAGGGGCCGCGTCATCCCCGCTCCTGATGATAGTAAATTTTTTCTTCATCTTTAAAAAATAATTTTCAAAGTAATAATAGGAAAGCCAGGAAAACAGAATGGTGCCAATGACCGTGAGCGAATTGATTAATACCAGATTCACTAAAGGATAAGCAGTTCTCCCAAAACCCTGATGATAGAAATACAAGAGAAGGAAATAAACAAAAGGATGATATAAATATAAGCCATAAGATATTTTTCCAAGCCCATTCATTGGCTTGTTTTCCAGATTTAAAATACTTTTGGGATTGGAAGAAACATTAAGGATCACTATCAGAAAAAGCAAAGCATAAACTTCATGGGTAAAAAAAGAAAACGAGATCTCAAAAGCCATGAAAATTAATATCAAAACAAAAGAAGCAAGCTGAACCACAGGATTGTAAATGATATAAAGGATTTTTGCTTTGTGATGTATCAAAAGATAAGCTCCTATTCCTCCCAGGGCCATGCAATCCACACGAAGCCAGCTAAAGAACTTCCCTGTAATATCACAGATCATCCATACTGTTTTATTTGAATCTGAAAGCGGATGAAAAATATTCCAGACAAACGGCATCACACGCAATAAAATATTTCCAATAATAATAATGAACGCGATCTTCAGAAAGCGATCAGAAAATTTCTTTATGATAAAAGGCCATGTCAGATAAAACTGTTCTTCCACGCATACGCTCCACAAATGATTCACAACACCAGCATCATATATTATTGCCCTCACAAAGTTTGCCAGGAAAGCAATAAATAATCCCAGCTTAAGCCAAAAATGCTCTTGCATAAAATGCCCTGTAGCCTGATCGAGTGGAGGAAAAATAAAGAATCCAATAGCTACTGCTAAAAAATAAGCAGGCCATATTCTCAGTATCCTTCGAATAATAAATTTCTTAACATGAATATCTTTTGATTCTCTTTTTTCAGTGAAGAGAAGATAAGTGATCAAAAACCCGCTTAGCACAAAAAATAAAGTGACACCCAATCCTCCCAGGTCTCCTCCAAAATAATTAATGGAAAAGCCCAGCTCTGTTGCCAGGGGCGACATATGCGAGATGATAACAATAAGTGCAGCAATAAAACGCACACCATTCAGCGAGGGGAAATAAACTTTGTTCAATTTGAAATAAAAAATTCCTGCGGTGCGCAATATAGGATTTTTAATTTTTCAGCTATATAGCTCTGCCTGTTTCAAACATAATTGCCATATTTGTTTCCTTAAATAAATCAAAAACATGCGCAAAAAAATCCTCTTACTAGGATCCGGTGAATTAGGAAAAGAATTCACTATAGCCTACCAGCGCCTTGGCCAATATATCATCGCCTGCGATTCTTATGCAGGTG
>JBBRJE010000040.1:0-13186 GCA_038219845.1 Bacteroidia bacterium | reverse complement strand
AGCCGGTAACAGAGATCAGGGGTAAGGTCTTATTTCCAATTTGGAAACATTGGTAAAGGAATTCCCTGAATTCAAAATCCCGGGAAAATGTTTCTTTAAATATCCTGGAGATAAAAATAAAAAAATCAGCCAGCTGTGCAAAAAAACCATTAGCTCTTCCTGTGTTCTTCACAGTTTTTTCATGAAGCCTGATGGACTGCTCTGTCGCAAAATTCCTGACTTTATTTACCGGGTCTAAAATATTCATAAGTAAAAAGTGGCTGCATTATGATTTCAATTGGATTTTACGTTTTCCTCAGGCGTGGTAGTATATTTTATATTCACTGTATGACTCGTATCGGATGAATTGCCTGCATCGAAGGAAGGGAGCCTGATCTTTTTCCACTCATACGTTTTAGGCAGATTATCTCCCATTAAAAATCCCCAGGGCTCAAGCGTATCAATCCGGTCGAAAATAACTTTGAGTATGGCGATTACCGGTATGGCCAGGAACATCCCGGCAATTCCTGCGATAGCCCCGCCAAGAACAATCCCTATAAGAGAAACGAAGGCATTGATGCGGACTTTTGACCCTACGATCATCGGCACTAAAATATTATTATCGATGAGCTGGACCACGATATTCACTACAATTACTCCGGCTACCACCGATATATCCGTGGAATTGATCAAGGCTCCCACGATAGATAAGCCGGCGGCAACCAGGATACCTATATAAGGCACCAGGTTAAGCAAACCCGTGATCACGCCAAGCAAGAGCGCATATTGTACTCCGATAAACATTAATCCCAGGGTGGTTAATCCTGAAACGATTGACATCTCGATCAGTAAACCAATGAGGAAGCTCTGGATGGCAATTTTTACCTGGAATAAAACATCATGCAGGGTCTCATGATGCTTCTCAATAAATAATTTACTCGTGAAGGTGATGAAAAGGTTGCGGTAAAGCAGGAAAAGGAATATATAAAAGGGGATTAAAACAAGGTTGATTAAAATATCAGTAAAAGTGCTGAGGGTATTTCCCATGAGCTGACCCTTATCAGTGAGTCCCTCTTTGGTAGCCTCTGCCAGGTATTTTTCCTGGTCTGAATAAGTAACATTATATTTCTGATTCAGCCAGTATTGGAATTTATGATACTGAAGGGTTAAATTGCCTTTAATTTTTCCCATATCGTGGGCGATATCACCGATTTGCGAACTCACGAAATAAATAAGCCCTGCAAATAAAAGCACGAATAATATCACCGTTACCATGACAGCAATAACATGGGGAAATTTCAGCCGGAGATTTAGAAAGCTTACCACAGGCCTCAGTAATACGGAAAAAAGCAAGGCAAGCACAATAGGAACAAGAATCTCATGACCCACATAAAGCAGCGCTATTATTAAAGTGATGCTTAATAAATTAAACGCAAAACGGGCATAGAACGGAAGTTTTATTTCAGGTATCATTTAATGAAATATAATTCAGCTTTTATTCCCGCTAAATATTTTTTTGAATAAGCTCATACCGGTCGCCTTAATGCCCTCCGGATGCTTTGTCACTATCCCTGCAACGCCTATCTCCACCAGGGTGCCCACGATCTTCAGCAATGGGTTATGGGATCCGCCAAGAAGCAGCTTCTTGCTTAAAATGCCGGTGGTTAATCCAATGGCCGTATTCAGGAGATTCGTTTTAAGGTCAGGTGCTTCCTTGAAGTCTCTGAATGTGCTTTTGATGAGATTCATTGGGGTAAAGCTTTGTTGCACCGCCTTAAACTGCGATTTGAGCTCTATCATCTGCCTGTTCTGCTGAACTTCCAATAAGAGAATAGCTTCCTTTAGCCCTGTGCTGTTATTGATGTTTTGCATGTTGGTGGGTGAGCAGTGTTATGATAGCATTAACGAGTTTTCTTTTAATGGAAGTATGTATCAATATCAGAAGGAGCGCTAAGAAGAGGTAGAACGCAGCCACCACCATAAATCCATAATATATCTCACCCATTAATTCACCTATCCAAAGCGAAATTCCTATGCTGAAAATAACAAGGAACATCAGAAATACCAGGAGCAGAATCAAGCGGGATATAATAGATGATATCAGCGAAGAAGATTTATCAACAACTTTTAATTTTACAAGCTCAATGCTTGTTTCGCCATAGGCAATAGCTTTCTCAAATAATTCCTCAATTAAAATTTTTTTATCCTCCATTCCGGAACTTTTTTATTGTTTTGTTGGGTTTCGGGAGCCGGTTTTAATTCATACGGGTCTCTCTGTCCACGCTCAGCTCTGCCGCAGCTTTGCCATTATTAACAATGTTCTCTCCTTCCTCCTTGGCTTCCTCATATTTCTCTTTCATGGAACCTAGAAAATCATTAAATTTATCCTGTAGATCATCCACAAAGTCGCCTCCTTTTTCAGAAAGCTTCCTGCGTGTAACCGAACCTTTCTCAGGTGCAAAGAGCACCCCGAGCAATGCTCCGGCAGCCAGGCCGGCAAGCATTCCTAATAATACTTTTTCTGAACGCATAATCGATAATTTTTTTAAAGCGGTCTATTTCCCTGGATAACTCTTAATACTACTGCAATAATTGCAATAACCAATAAGATATGAATGATGCCTCCGGCATTATATCCGACGAAGCCAATTAGCCAGCCTACAACGAGGATGACGGCAATTAAGTAAAGAATATTTCCCATGATGATATATAATTAATTTTTGAAAATTAGTGAATTGCGATACCGGCTGTCGACAAGCCATTTGAAAGATCAAGATAAATGCCAACGTGATTATTAATATGATATTCAGCACCCAGATGTAAATCAAAATATAATTGGTTACCGTGCGTATAATAATAATCATAATAATCTCCGTTAATATAATACGGATCATTCCAGGTGGAACGTACCAACACTGCTCCTAGCGAACCGGCTACATAAAAATCCCATTTTGAACCAGCCTGAAGCAGCTCATCCAGATAATAGGATGCCTTCACACCCACCGGCATAATGGTTACCTTGTGAATGTAGTCAATATGATTTCTCTGATAATGGTAGGCATAGGAACCGAAATTAATAAATGGTGCCAGGGTAAAATTTTTAGCTACATCAAACTCCACATCCAGATGTACAATGGGAAGATAATAGCCGATATTACGGTAGTAGCCGGAGTAACCTCCGATGCCTAATCCTAAATTTACTGTGGTCCCGTATTTTTCCTGCGCCTCAGCGCCAATGCTACAGATGCTAATTAATATAATTGCGAGTAGTTTTAACTTTTTCACTTCTTTAGATATTAAATTGTTTAAAATATTAAGGTACAAAGATGCTTACTTGAACCCGTCTGGCTATTACATAACTTTTTATTATTGTTACAAAATTCTCACATTATAAGTCCTGCGTTTTTATTTTGCATTCATACCTTTGATTTTCTCAAGATGTGCAAATGATAAAGGCTTGGAGATAAAATCAGATACGGTATTATAGGTTTTTGCTTTATTGATATCCCGTGTATCGATGGAGGAGGAGAGAATAAAAACTTTACATTTTTCCCTCAGCGATTCATCAAATTTACCATAGGCTTCCAGGAACCCCCAGCCATCAATCTCTGGCATATTTGTATCAAGAAAAATAATTTCGGGAAAGTTACCTGGGCTACCGGCGGCAATTTCACTCATCCCTTCCAATGCTTTACCTGCTCCTGAGTACACCACCACCTCGCTTGCGAATTCTGCCAGCTTGATGATACGCTCACTTATCATATTCACCAGTCTGTCATCATCAATTAAATAAACAATTCGAAAGGGTGGCATGAGTTTAACTAATATATGTTTTTATAGCGCGCTTTTAATGGATACCTTTTACAAAATAATGCCGGTATAATTTCTCCTCACGCTCGATTAATTTTCAGGCTTCATCTTTGGTTGTTCGTACAAGACTGATGCCCGAAACAAAAAATATTAATCCAAGGATTCCATAGATGGTCAGCGCTTTAATATCGCGAGTTCCCCCCGCGGTATTTACAAAAAGGATGGCTGCATAAATAAGTCCACCAATTCCAAGGATAGTAAGGATGGCGCCGAAAATTCTTTTAAGATTCATAATATATAAAGTTTAGTTTGTTTGATTTCTTCGTGCATTTACTTCTTATTGGCCGACCATAGCACCAAACCTCCAACACCGATTAATACCACCCCTACTATCGGTGACCAGCTTATGCTATGAGGCTTATCCCTGCTTACTTCTACAGGTCCGAGGTCTACCACTTTCTCTTTAGTAAAAAATGTGAATGCCGTAAACAAGGTTAAAGCCAAGCCGATAATAATGATGATTATTCCTAATGGTTTCATAATATTAGAAGTATATATAATGAACTTTTTACGGAACAAAGGTAAGGGGGCCACCAGGGGCCTCTGTTACATAAGTTTTGAAAATAGTTACATTATTCGCGGATAATTTAGCCTTCCTCTATGATTTGTCTGTGATTTTTTTGATGCGGCCCTAAATGCTTTATTCCAACGGGGATGCGAGTGCGCGATTTTCTGCTTTAATTCTTATCTGTAGCATTATTGCATTAAGCACACTAAACACAACGGCGCTATAATACAGATTAAATATCATTGGGATAATTAGAATTTCAGCTACCACGATAATATAATTGGGGTGTTTGAAAAACCGGTAAGGTCCCGCTTTTACCAGAGGAAAGTTCGGTATACGGTAAATCCTGGTATTCCAAAATTTACCTAATGAAATCAGGACCCAGCCCTTGAATACCAGGCAGAGGAGAAACAGCATGAAAAAAACACGGTTGAAAGGCACCGGCGCCTGCCAACAATATTCCAGGATTAATCCACTGAGAAATAAAACATGCAGTAAAACAATAAACGGATAATGTTCTGCACCATGCTCCACAGCGCCATGTTGCAATAGCCATTTCGCATTTCGTCTGGCATACACCAATTCCGCCAGTCGCAGGATAATGAGTGAAATAATGAAATAAGCAAATGCCATACTCGTTCTTGTTTTCCTAATTTTATTCTCAAGCCATTTCCAGTAAAACCATCTCGCTCGAAAAGCCCGGACCCAATGATACCATTAAGCCATAGCCCTTCTCAAACCCTGCTGTGTAAAATTTTTCCAGCACATATAAAACAGTAGCGCTCGACAAATTACCATAATCATTCATCACCTCCCTGGTATTTTTCAGGAAATCACCCTGCACGGGCAATGCCTCTTCATAAGCCGACAATATTTTTTTGCCCCCCGGGTGAAAGATAAAATTTTTTATGTCTCCAAGTTGTAAATCATATTGGGAAAGGAATGCAGTGATATCATCGTGGATGTTTTTTGTGATGATTGATGGGATATCCTGAGAAAAAACCACCTTGAATCCTTCCGATTTAAATTCCCATCCCATCACATCGAGTGAATCATAATATAACCTGCTGCGGGTGCCCTTATATTTTATAGCCTTGCCTGTGATTTGATGATTGTCCCCTTTAATAATACAGGCCGCAATTCCGTCGGAAAATAATGTTGTGCCTATGAAATTACTTTTACTGAAATCATTACGTAAAAAAGTCAGCGAGCACAATTCAACGGCAACCAGCAATACGATAGCGTCAGGGTTTGCCGTTGCCAGTATATTCGCCCTGGCATAACCCGAAACCCCGCCCGCACAGCCCAGCCCAAATACAGGCAGCCGGCTGATATTTTCATTAAGCCTCATCCTGTTAATGATTAAAGCGTCGATGCTGGGAGTTGAGAGGCCGGTGGTAGATACAAAAATAATATCCGTAATGGCATCCTTCCCTACGCCGGCTTCCGTCATACATTTCGTGATGGCCTGCACCGAGTAATCTACCGAGGTTCGTATATATTCGTTATTTAATTCTTCAAAATTGCTTAAGGATAAATAATGCTCCAGGGGTTTACAAAAATTCCGGGTCTTTATCTCGGTATTGTCGAAGGCTGTTAGCATCCTATCGATTGCCGGGAATGAAGGTGCAAATAATTTCCTTACATGCGTTTTAAGACTTTGTTGTTCTACTTTAAAGGGGAAATCAATTTTTGAAATGGAGGCTAAGGATGGCATATGGATTATTTTTATTTCCGGGATGAAGATAAATGCGGAGTGGTTTGACTAATGATTTATGGTTAATGGTTAATCTTTTGTGTATGCTTCATGCTCTCTTTTACTGCATCCCCACTCTGAATTGAGGTATACCGCGCTTTGTATTTTAATATCGGGGATTCAATAAAATGGTAGGAGAGATAACTTACAAAAACAGAAAAGCTGAATATGCTGACGTATAAAATAATATTCTGGATAAGATTATTGTTAAAATTTAAATAATGATGGGCGAATTTTACAACGATCACAACCGCGATAAAATGGTACAGGTAAAGACCATAGGAGATTTTTCCGATAAAATTTAGTGGTTTAAATTCTAAATTTATTATAGATTTTTTATTGCCGGCAAGGTTAGTAATAATAATGGCAAAAAACAACGCATAAACAATATGGTTGAGGGTATCAAAATAAGTTAAACCAAGACCCAGGGAAATCAAGGTCCATCCAATAATAATAAATTGCGTTATCCGGTGAAATAAAAAAATCAAAACTTTTTCCTTCTTAAAAAAAAACACCCAGGCACCCAAGGCACCCATGGCCATACAATCGATACGAAACAAATTAAGAAACTGAAGCATGAAAAAAAATATTTTCCGGCTCCCGATCAATTCACCTGAATACACATATTGTGCCACAATAATTCTGGTAAGCGCCAGCGATATAATAATGCCCAGTAAAAAAGGGACTGCGCTTTTCTTAAATCTGCTGATCAGCAGCGGCCATAATAAATAGAACTGCTCTTCTGTACCCACGCTCCAGAGATTGCTTCCCAAGGGCACTTTGCCAATGCATGCATGAGATACATTGGCCAACAAAAAAAAATTCAGGATGAATTTCAACCAATAATGTTTCTGCAATTCCTGCAAGCCCTCAGGATAAATGTATTGGGAGAATACAAAAAAGGAGATGAAAAAGATTAAATAATATAGTGGCCAGATCCTTAATATCCTTCTAATATAAAAATTCTTTACATCAATGGTATCGGTCTGTGCTTTTTCGGTCAAAAGCAGATAAGTGATCAGGAAGCCGCTCAGGACAAAGAATAAGGTGACCCCTAAGCCGCCCAGATCCCCGGGAAGGGCATATTTACCTATCCCCTGTTCACTTTTTATCATCTCGATATGATGCACGATTACCATGCCCGCTGCAATAGCACGTACGCCATTCAGGGAAGGAAGATAGATTTTTATTTTATCCATGCAATCGCGCAAAAATAGCTTTATTTTACGGTTACATTTTTTAACCCGCTCCGGCCTTTATGTTTTTTATTATGAATTCATTTTTATTTTATCCAACACATCCATGAACAGAATATGGGCCTTCACCCTGTTAATCACAATCTACTGTGCAGGCGATGCACAAAATTGGGATATCAACCTATTGCGGAACATTAATAAAAAAAGATCCACAACAGCTACAGAAATTTTCACCCTCAGCAGCAATAGCGCCTATATCTTACCTTTTGCTTATCCGGCGTTAAGCTTCACTGTGGGAAAAATCAGGAAAAATAATCCCCTGGTAAGAGAAAGTTTTTATTCCGGCGTTTCTCTTGCTACGGCTTGCCTGTTAAGCTATACACTTAAGATTTCTATTCAGCGGCCCCGGCCTTATGATGCCTATCCAAATCAATTGATAATAGACAAGCCATCCAATACGTATTCTTTTCCATCAGGTCATACCACAGTTGCCTTTTGCACCGCTACAAGCATGGCCCTGTATTATAAGAAATGGTACATTGTGATCCCAGCCTACTTATGGGCCGGATCTGTTGCTTATTCCCGCATGTACCTAGGGAAGCATTTTCCGACAGATGTCATCGGGGGAATGATCCTGGGATCGGGTATCCCTTTATTATTTCATTTCTGTACTCCCATAAATCAATTTACGGATAAGGTTGGAAAAAATATTTTCAAGTATTAGTTAGAAAACAAGGTCCTGGAACCAGCCTGATCCTGATGGCGTTATCAGTTGGGATTTAATCATTAACCCGTATTTTCACCTCATGTTTCAAAGAATAATTTTATTATTTCTTCTTCCAGTATTTGCATATTCTCAAAATATTAATCCACCGAGGGGCAGAGTTTACAACGATAGTGTTTTGATCTCCATATTCATCAGCATAAGTCCAGATTCCCTTGCGCTGCTTTACAAACCCGGCAATGAATGCAGTAACCATGAATTCCCTGTGACCTTTATCTGGAGCGATGGCATCAATCCAAATGATACTTTGCAGAATGTAGGAATACGGTTTAAAGGGAACACCTCGCGGCTGGCACAGAAAAAATCGTTTAAGCTTTCTTTCAATACTTTCAAGGCAGGACGGAACTTTTATGACGTGGAAAAGCTGAATCTAAATGGTGAGCACAATGACCCCTCCGTGATTAGGGAGAAGCTTTTCTGGGATGCCATGTATCAAAATAATTCGCCGGCATTGCGTTGTAATTATGTAAAACTTTTTGTCAATGGCAGCTATTTTGGATTATATATAAATGTGGAAAACCTGGATGAAATATTTACACAATCCCGTTTCGGAAATAGTGAAGGCAATCTATATAAATGCTATTATGGAGCCGACCTTACTTATAAAGGTATCAATGGAAATTTCTATAAAAATACGGGTTCATTTTGCGGGCAGCTCCAAAGGGTGTATGAATTGCAGAACAATGCCAATACCGACAATTACCAAGACCTGGCAGATTTTATTAATGCCTTAAATAACCTCCCGACTGACACTGCCTTTGCTCGTAAAATAAAAAAATATTTTAATGTGGAAAGCTACCTTAAGATTTTGGCCCTGGAAATTGCCTCAGGCCACTGGGATAATTATGTATCTAATAATAATAATTATTTTCTTTATAAAAATATTTATACCAGTCAAATAGAATATATAAGCTATGATGCCGATAATACTTTTGGAATCGGGTGGTCGGGGGATGACTGGGGCACAAAAAACGTATACCAGTTCAACGGTGGCAAGAACCGGCCGCTATATACCAGGCTGCTCGCAGTGCCTGAGTTTAAAAATAAATTCGATTACTATCTGAATTCGATCTCATCCGGTATTTACGATACTGCTGCAATTTATCCCAGGATAGATGCCCTTCATAACCAAATATGGACAGCGGCGGTTTCCGATACTTTCCGGCCTAAAGATTATGGATTTACAGTGGGGCAATTTCATAACTCATTTAATCAAACTATTGGTATAAGTCATGTAAAATACGGGCTGAAACCATTTTTCCTTACACGGGCCAATTCAATTAAGCAGCAGGTAAGCCATAATAATATAATTCCCGTGCTTATACAGGAGAAGCACATTCCTTTGCTTGCCTCCGTTTCCGATTCCCTCAAATTTTCTATCCATGCGTACGATGATGATAGCCCTATCCTGGTCATCTTCCACCATTCTTATGATCCGGCGCAAAGCTTTATTTCCGATACAATGTATGATGATGGACTGCATGATGACCACTACGCCAATGATGGAGTATTCGGATTCACCTTAGCTGCCCGTGGTGCCATTGATACTCTTGTCTTCTTTTATACTGCCGTTTCTATCAGCAACCAGATATCCCGGTATCCGGCTGATAATAATATATTATTGCCTATTGGTGTGAGAAGTAATTTAAAGCTGAGCATCAATGAACTCATGGCAAAAAATACGATAACGATAACTGATGAGTTCCATGAATACGACGACTGGTTAGAGATATACAATAATGAGAGTTCAGGGATTAACCTTGGCACTCTTTATTTAAGCAATAGCTTATCTGATCCTTTTAAATTTCAGCTTCCTACATTCACTTTAAAGCCTGATTCTTTTAAACTATTATGGTGCGATAATCAAACTTCGCAAGGTATATGGCATACAAATTTTAAGATAAGCGCGGGCGGCGAATGGCTTGGACTATTTGATAGCCAGGGCCTTTTGATTGATAGCACCAGCTTCATGAATTTGGGTGCTGACCTTTGCTATGGCAGGCGGGTCGATGGAACCGGAGCTTTCGGGATATTATCAAACAGAACTCCGGGTTATACTAATAATGGATTTAGCTACGGGCTTAAATCGAATCATGAGGAGGAATTAAAAATATTTCCAAATCCTGCAAATACGAAGCTTAACATTCATTCTATATCAGTAAACAATAATTATTTCATTCTAATAAACAGCCTCGGACAAATTATTTTGCAGGGCCAGTTAAGCGAAAGAGAAACCGTTTTGGATATTTCAGGTATACCTCCGGGATTTTATTTTATCAAATATGGAGATTTAATGTCTGAAAAAATCATGGTGCTCAGATGACTGCACTAAATTAAAATACCCGGGACAAATTAAACCCAAAGGAGATATCGCCTTTCTGCCATGTACCAATGGTCTCGCCTACAAATTGCTTTTCAACCATGCCGTGCGAATTGGTGAAATGCAATTGAAACACATGACCACCGGTTTCAATATCAATACCAATGCTTAGCGGGTTATTATAAAGCTTGCCCAGCTGATTTTGGGATGTATAAAAATAATCGAAATTTACCGACATGCGTTTTGTGAGCTTGTATCGCCCACCGATGCCGATAGAAAAAATATTGTTTTGCTGATCAGCCGTTTCTACCAGGTTGCGGTGAATATAGGTTGGCATGAGTTGCAACGAGAAATTCTTATTGAATTTCCTGGCAAAAAGTAATTGGGATGTATAATCAAGCTTTCCTGCAAAGAAAGAATCCCGGGGCGTATTGTAACGCAGGGTCTTAAAAGTGGTGCTGGCAAAAAATGTAACAGTCACTGGCATGTTTTTCTTCCCGCTTGTGGTTTGCTTTAAAATTTTATATTTAAAGAAGCCATCGTATGTTTTACCTAAGGTGGTGCGGCCCAGCCCAATCATAAATCTCTTGCTTAGTCCATATTCAAAGCCCATTCGCATGGAAGCATTATCCAGACCGAACAATTGATACAGACCGGTATTCAGCGTTCCAAAACGATGCATAATCCTGAAATCCAGGGCATGTCTTCCTAAGGTTTCCACCGATTGCGAATTCACCACCCTGGTGGATTTAAAGGTTGCCGTTACATCTTCCGACTCAACCGGATCTGTATCAAGCATGCTCGAATCAGAAGGCACGGTTTTCGTCTGCGCCATTCCTGCGCTGAAAATAAATATAAAGACGAGTAGTATATATTGTTTCATCATTCGGGGATATTTCTGTGTTTGGGATTTCTGGTGTATTTTTTTTTGGAATCCACAACCTTTCCTTTCATCGGTATATTTTTGAATATGATCCTGGATATCTGTTTCGCAAGCTTTAAATTATCAATCTTTATTATGATTTTATTTTTATTCATTGGAAATCTTTGTGTGAGATGATTTATAGGCCCGGCTCAATTAATTATTACGCCCACCGGCATCCAGCCAGCATTCAAAAAGATCCTGTTGTGACTGCGGCAAAGGACCCGATCCCGGGGGCATATTTTTTAATATGATAACCCTATCCTTGAATTGTGATATCCAGGGCTGGGTGCTTGGATAGTTAGTAAAATCTCCCTGGGCTGAACCCGTGCTATGACACCCGCTGCTGGTATTGCATGATAGATCAATTATTGGTTTAATATGTCGTGCATAAGAAATAGTATCACAAAAACTTATCTTTTTCACAGGAAATAAAGTTTCGTTGTTCTCATTTTTGCATGCCATCAACAGTATAATATAAAGTCCTGAAAATAATATTAAAGCCCTGAATTTCATGAAGCAAAAATACATACAAATATATTGTATGGCTTGAAAATCAATGAAAGTATGTCATTTAAATGTCAGGAAATAATTCTCATAAAAAAACCCGCCGATTAAAAAATCGACGGGTTTTAAGCAAAACTTTATAACCTTTTAGTTTTTCATGAAACGCACGCTTTGTGTTCCATTCTCGTTGATCACATTCACAAAGTAAATTCCTACTGCTAAATTAGAAACATCTACCTTGTAGAAGGACGAAACATTCTCAAATTGCATCAGCACTGCGCCTGTGACATCTGTTATTTTAATCATTGCACTCGATCCCGGCAACACAATATTCAAATAATTGTTTGTCGGATTAGGATATGCCGATATTCCTGCCTGGTTATTCATTTGCAGGCCTTTTGATGGTGTTAAGTCTGTATTTCCCTGGCTTAATTTAGCTGCATCTCCAATGGTTCCGCCGTCAGAGGCAGGTACTTCCGAATGGAAATTACCTGTCCAGCTGCAATGAACAACTACGGTTTTGCAAACGGTGGTAGTACAATGTTTTACGCTATCAAACACAGTGAGACAAACAGTATACGTTCCTGTTCTAAGGTAAGAATGCAAGGGGCTTTTCTGTGAGGTCCAGCTTGAATCACCGAACGACCACCAGAATGAAGTGCCTCCAACAGTTGTATTGATGAAACGGAAGGTGTTGCAGAAACTATAAGAGTAGAAAGTAGGTGTAGGGCAGCAAGTGCTAGGAATCACAATCGTCTTGCAGAAATAGTTAACACAGCTGCTGTCGTTACATTTCGTTACTTTTAGACAAAGATTGTATGTGCCAGCAGTGCTATACACATGATACCCCGGATTTTTATCATTTGAATAACTGTTGTTTCCATCACCCCAGAACCATTTGTAAGTCATGCAGCTATCGCCGTAGCTATAATTTACTACTTCAACTTTTTTATTGGCGCAATTTATAGATGCTCCGAAATAAGCGTGGACGTTGCAGCATGAAGCTGGAATCTCAACGGTTTTGCAAATGGTGTTGGTACAGGTTGTATCATTACAATCTGTGACTTTCAGGCAGATTGAATAATTACCGGCATTGGCATAAGTATGGGATGGGGTCTTATCAGTGCTGTATGAACCATCACCAAATGACCATTTAGAGGTAAAGCAAGTCGAGCCGTAGGTGCCGTTTTGAATTTCTACCTTTTTGTTGGCACAAATGATCGTTGGAGTAAAGCCGGCATGTAAATTACATGAATTGCAATTTATAACCACAGTCCTACAAATAACCGTGTCTTTACATACTGTTGTAGTGCCGGGAATAAAGCGTTTAATAGTTAAGCACAC
>JBBRJE010000039.1:0-13205 GCA_038219845.1 Bacteroidia bacterium | reverse complement strand
ATCAGGATCACAATGTTCACCCCGGCACAATTTGAACATTATAAAACAGAGACTACTGAAACCCGTTATCCATTTATAATATTTCAGTCGTGCTTCCTGGCCTGCATGTTATTTATGTTTCTGTTTACCATCCTGCAATTTTCAAGTAACTACTACCGGGGTTATGTATACTATGCCCTATTCATCTTAAGTAACTTTTTTATATTTTTCAGGTTGTTAGAATTCAATTCAAATCTGAGGTTAATCACCGCATTCTATCCACAATTTTTTTATTGCTTTGAAAATTTACTTACAGCGCTGGCATTGATTTTCTATCTGAAGTTTATTGGTTACTTTTTAGAAACAAATCGTACCCAGGTTTATTTTCATAAGTTCATTAGAATCACGGTGGTGGTGCTTCTTTCATTCATCTCCCTTGATTTGCTTATCATAGCTGTCCGCCCCTTTACACATACTAATATTATTGTGTTTTCAATTGAAAAGGTGCTTAACTATAGTTTGCTTCTGGCGGCGCTTGTCCAGGTCTTCTTCAATAAAACAATTTTATCACGTTATATAATTATCGGCACATTCGCCTTATTGTCCGGGATTATTTACGCATCCTATCTCGCATTCAATCAAACCATAATTACCTCTCCTCTCATGATCCCAAGCAATTTTGCAGAATCCGGGGTGATACTTGAGATCCTTTTTTTCTCTGTCGGATTAGGGCATAAAAGCCGGGTTATCGAACGTGAAAAAAACAAGGCCCAGGAGCAACTGATTATGCAATTACAGGAAAACCAGAAGCTGCAGCTTCAGATGAACGAAAAGCTGGAAGAGCAGGTAAACAAACGTACAGACGAGGTACTACGCATCAATAAGCATTTTGAGGAACAACGCATCCGGCAAATACAATCCGAATTCCAGAAGAAGATAATTGAAACGGAGATGGCAGCGTTGCGTGCACAAATGAACCCGCATTTCATTTTTAATTGCCTTAACTCAATCAACCTTTTTATTCTTAAGAGTGAGCCAGAAATAGCTTCCGATTATCTCACCAAATTTTCCCGGCTTATCCGGCTGGTGCTTGATAATTCACGCTCACAGTTTGTAACATTAAGTAATGAAATAACGGCCATAAAGCTTTATATTGAAATGGAAGCCCTGCGCTTTGCCAATAAATTCGGATATGAGATTATTGTAGATGATAATATTGATATTGAAAATACAGAAATCCCCCCTATGCTACTTCAACCTTATGTGGAGAACGCCATCTGGCATGGATTAATGCAATATAATGGAGAAGGAAAGATAACATTGCTTGTGGGTCGTAAGGATAATATCCTTACCGTTACAATCGAGGATAATGGGATTGGACGTGATATGGCAAGGCGAATGAAAAGCAAGAGCGCTACCGAACATAAATCACATGGGATGAAAGTAACTGCCGAAAGAATCGAAATGATCAACAGGGTATATGATACCGCGGCGAATGTAGAAATAATAGATAAACTGGGAGACACAGGCATTGCATTTGGTACCAAAGTAAAAATTGAGATACCTTTGAAAAGGCCATTTTAAAACATTATCTAAGTATGAAAGTTGTAATTATTGATGACGAAATTTATTGTTGTGAAGTCTTGCAGCTCTTGCTATTAAAGCATTGCAGCGAAGTCACCGAGCTGAAGATGTTTAATAATTCTTCAGAAGGATTGGCATATATTAAAGCCAATACACCGGATATACTTTTCCTCGATATTGAGATGCCAATTCTTAATGGTTTTGATTTATTGAATGAATTGGGTGAGATTAACTTTAACGTAATTTTCACCACCGCCTATGATAAATATGCCGTTCGGGCATTCCGTTTTAATGCTATCGATTATTTACTTAAACCCATTGATAAAGACGAGCTGATCACTGCTGTTAGAAAAATCTCAGAAAAAAAACCTGAACACAAAAGACATGGCAATGAAATATTGAAAATGAAAAGCGCCTTTCAAAAAAATCCTGATGTGATTGCCATATCCAGCATGGAAGGGATAACATTTATTGAAGTTAAAGATATTGTATATTGTGAGTCCGATGGAAGCTATACCGCCTTCTTTTTTAATGATAACCGCCGTATTCAAACATCTAAACCCATTAAAGACGTAGAGGAGACACTCACCGAGAGTGGCTTTTACAGGGTGCATCAGTCATTCCTCATAAATATGAAGCATATACGTAAATATATTCGCGGGGATGGAGGCGAAGTGGTAATGAGCAATGGTAAAACAATCAATGTATCTCGGCAAAAAAAGCAGGAATTTCTAAGCTTCTTTTCCCGGATATAATCTCCGTGTTTTTACTCGTCCAATTCATATACCTTTGCGATTAAATGAGATTATCCTTTACGTTTTACCTTGTCTTTTGCATCATTAGTTCCTATTCTCAGTCGATCCCGCGTCCTAAATTGGTCGTTGGAATTGTGGTAGATCAGATGAAATATGATTATTTAAACCGTTATTGGAATAAATTAGGTGACCGCGGATTTAAGCGTCTGGTAAGCCAGGGCTTTGAATGCAGCAATACGAAATATAATTATGCTCCAACCGTTACAGGCCCCGGACATGCCAGTGTTTATACCGGCGCAACCCCGGCTACACATGGCATAATCAGTAATGATTGGTATGATCGTATAGCACATAAAAACCTTTATTGTGTGGATGATCCAAAAGTAAAATCAGTGGGTGCTGACGGAAACACAGGGATGATGTCGCCTGCCAACTTATTGGTTAATACCGTTGGAGATGAACTTAAGCTGGCAACAAATTTCCAGGCGAAGGTTATTGGCATTGCATTAAAAGACCGCGGTGCCATATTACCAGCAGGCCATGCCGCCAACGCCGCTTATTGGTTCGACAACAAAACAGGGAACTGGATCAGCAGCACGTACTATATGCAGGAATTACCGTCCTGGGTAAATGCTTTTAACGCCCTTAAATATCCGGAAATGTATCAAAAGATGGCATGGACCACCTTGCTTGATATCTCAAAATATACCGAATCCACCACGGACAATACCCCTTATGAAAGTCCTTATAAAGGCGAAAGCACGCCCACCTTTCCCCATGATTTTGCGAAGCTGGATACCAGGGATTATGAAAATGTCAGACGTAGCCCGTTCGGAAACACACTCACTAAAGATTTTGCCAAAGCAGCCATCATAAGCGAAAAGCTGGGTGCTGATGAGATCACTGACCTGCTTTGTATCAGCTTTTCATCCACCGATTATATTGGGCATCAGTTTGGCACCAATGCGATCGAAACAGAAGATTGCTACCTTCGCTTAGATAAGGATCTCGAAGACCTTTTGGATTTCCTGGATAAAACCATCGGCAAAAAAAATGTACTGCTGTTTCTTACAGCTGATCATGGGGCCGTTCAAAACCCCCAGTTCCTATCCGACAATAAATTTAATGCCGGGTTTTTCGATCCACACCAGGTGGAAAGAATTGCAAGGCTGTTTCTTCAGAAAGAATATAATGATAGCATGTTATTTGAGGCCTTAGGCGACCAATGCATTTATTTCAATCACGAACTGTTGAAGTCAAGGAAATTAAATTTAGAAACTATTTCAAATGCAGTAGGCCAGGAATTGATGAGGCTTCCGGAACTCACTGATTTTTATTCTTCCAACGTCCTGAACGCTTCTCAATCGGGTACCGGAATACTTCCTTTCCTGCAATTGGCATACAATCCAAAACGGAGTGGTGATCTCTATTATACCTTGCTCCCGAATTATATTGAAAGTACCAATAAGAAAGGTACCACTCATGGCGCCCCTTTCAATTATGATATCCATGTGCCTTTATTTTTTTATGGCTATACCATAAAACCTGGTAAAAGTATTAGTCCTCAGGCAATCACAGATATTGCCCCTACATTATGTTCTTTACTTAGAATTGAATTTCCTAATGGTAGCTTAAGCAACCCCATTAACCTGAAAACGACTAAATAATAGTTATTTTTGCATCAAGACTAATTCCATTTCCTGAGATATAATGTTATCCGTTGAGAAAATTTTTATTAAGCTTTCTTCTAATCATACTCCACGCTGGGTTATTTTTTTAATTGATGTGCTATTATGTGCATTCTCATATGTATTTATCACTTATATCGTACTTAATTTTTCTTTACAGCCTTTTGGCGCCGATTGGCTTATTGAAACTTTATGTGTTATACTGCTTTTCAAGGTTTTTTCATTTATTCTTACCCAGGTATACCAGGGAATGGTGCGTTATACGAGCGTGAGCGATGCCATACGTATCCTTGGCGCAGTATCAATAAGCAGCTTAAGTATTCTTGCCTTCGATTTTATGCTTTACTTCCTCAATGGCCGTTATGAATTTTATATCCCCATAAGAATTGTAGTCCTCGACTTTTTTGTTTGCCTCGTTGCATTATCCTCTTCTCGTGTAGCCTATAAATTACTTTACAGCTATTACCGTAGCTCACCCCATGAACCAAAGCAGAATATCGCCATTTTCGGAGCCGGCGAATCGGGCATAATCACCAAAAGGTCATTGGATAAGGATAGCCGAACTACCTATAAGATCGTTGCCTTTTTTGACGATGATGAAAAAAAAGAGGGAACCAAGTTGGAAGGTATTAATATTTACAATTCCTCTTCAGACAATATCGCTGAAGTGATTAAGAAGAATAAGATTCATACGATCCTTATCTCAATTCAAAATATTGCTCCCAAGCGTAAAAAAGAGATTATTGAACTTTGTCTGAATTTAAAAATAGAAGTGAAAAGCGTCCCGCGCGTCGACCGGTGGATTAACGGGGAATTAAGCTTAGCGCAGTTTCAGAATGTGAACATAGAAGATCTTTTGGATCGTGATGAGATCAAGCTGGACAAAAAAGCCGTAAGCCGCGAAGTAAGTGGAAAGCGTGTATTGATCACTGGTGCAAGTGGAAGTATAGGAAGTGAAATAGCCCGTCAGCTACGATTTTATCACCCCGAAAAAATTTATTTGCTCGACCAGGCAGAATCACCTTTATATGAATTGGAGATTGAACTGAGGGAAAAATTGAAATTCACTGCCTTTGAAATTATTGTTGCAGATGTGAGGAACGAGGCCAGGATGGAAAATGTTTTCGCTACCTTTAAGCCCCAGGTAGTTTATCATGCCGCTGCTTATAAGCATGTTCCTTTGATGGAGGATAATCCAAGCGAGGCCATCAATACCAATGTTTATGGCACTAAGGTAGTCGCCGACCTGGCAGTAAGATACAGCATTCAGAAATTTGTTTTTGTAAGTACCGATAAAGCGGTTAACCCTACCAGTGTAATGGGCTGTAGCAAGCGTATTGCAGAGATTTATATTCAATCCCTGGGTGAACATTTAAGCAAGGTGGGTGGCATTCATTATACCCGGTTTGTAACCACCCGTTTTGGAAATGTATTGGGTTCCAACGGTTCCGTTATACCGGTATTTCAAAAGCAAATTAAGGAGGGGGGGCCGGTTACCGTCACCCATCCTGATATTACAAGATTTTTTATGACAATTCCTGAGGCTTGCCAATTGGTATTGGAAGCAGGCGCTATAGGACAGGGCGGAGAAATACTGATCTTTGATATGGGTGAAAGTGTACGAATAGTTGATCTCGCAAAAAAGATGATACATCTCGCTGGAATGGAATTAGGCAAAGATATTCAAATTGTTTTTTCAGGTTTGCGGCCGGGTGAAAAGTTAAAGGAAGAATTACTTAATGACAAGGAAAAAACCATACCTACCCATCATCCCAAGATCATGATCGCCCATGTACAAAGCTACAAATATGAGCAGGCTTACAGGGAGCTTGAAGACCTGATAAGATTATTCAAATCACAGAATAATGATAGTATTGTAGCAAAAATGAAAATTATCGTGCCTGAATTTATAAGCAATAATTCGGTATTCGAATCACTCGATGCCGGAGTATTGAATTAATCCGATTTTACCTAAAAGCTGTTAATGATAACATCTGTTTGCAACAAATCATCCCATCTTTGCATTATAAATTTAATTTTAAAATGAAACACCTCGTACTAACACTTATCATTTTTTTTCTTGCATTCAGTTCGAATGCACAATCCGGATCCGGTAAAAAAACTTCTGCAAAAGCAAAAGTTGCCGCTCCCAAACTTCCGATAACACCCGCCGTCATTTATGAAAAAGCTGAGATAAAATTCGATACGCTTAGCCATGACTTCAAAGAAGTGATTGAAGGAAAAGATGCGATCTATGTTTTCACCTTTTATAATATTGGCAAAGAGCCATTAACTATTTCTAACGCCCAGCCCAGCTGCAGCTGCACCGTGAGTGATTATTCAAAGGAGCCCATCATGCCGGGAAAAAGCGGGAGCATCACCGTAAAATATGGCACCCAGAACCGGATGGGCCCCTTTACCAAATCGGTGACGGTGACTTCCAATTCAACCATTGCACCTATTGTTACGCTTAGCATTAACGGCACCGTTATCGCCGCACCACAGGAAACACACTAATCTTTGTAAAATAATGTTAAGCCCTCTTGACACAAAACGAATTACCATTACTTTTGAATCCTAAATAAACATAACCTCAAAATTTAAAAATTCTTTACACACATCATGAAAAAGTTCACATTAACAATTGCTACTATCGCATTAGGCGTAATAGTATCCTTCTCACAAACAGGCGACAAAATGGGAGGCAAAAAACCTGCTGCTCCTGCAAAGCCTGCAGTATCTAAAACTACTCCTGCAAAGCCCTCAACTACTGTTGCACCTTCAACATCAACAACAACTCCTGCTGCTCCGGCCACAACTCAACCGGAGTTTTTATTCGAAGCTGAAAGCCATGATTTTGGTACCGTACCAGAAGGAACTCAGGCTACTTACGAATTCAAATTTACCAATACAGGAAAAGAGCCATTGATTATTTCTAATGTTCAGGCTTCATGCGGATGTACTACCCCTAAATGGACAAACGAACCAGTAGCTCCTGGAAAAACAGGTGTAATTACTGCTTCTTATAATTCAAGCGGCCGCCCGGGTCCTTTTACCAAAAGCATTACTGTTACATCCAATGCTAAATCGAGCCCAAAAGTATTAACTATAAACGGAGTTGTTCAAGCTAAGCCAGTTGAACAACCATCACCGGTAGTTGTACCTGAAACTCCACACAACTAATTAATAAGTAATATAATTGTAAAAGCCCCTTCTATTAAATGAAGGGGCTTTTTTATTTGAAACTTTTATGCGTTTATTGCAAATCAATATTTAAACAATTAATTTTAATGATGAGAAGATTTACTTTTGTTTTTTTTACCCTTTGTTTTTGCCTTATAAGTTTTAATGTATTTACCAATGCAAGCGGGCCAACCTCTGGCGTTGCCGGCGAGCCACCCTTAAATCAAACATGTGCCGCAGCAGGATGTCATACCGGGAGCGCACTTAATAGCGGAGGAGGAACTGCTACCATAATTTGTAAAGATTCATTGGGAAATATTGTTAGCGCTTACGATGCCAACCGCACTTATACGATCACCTTAGGCATAACTGAAGGAGTAAAAACCCGTTATGGATTTGAAGCGATAGTAATGAAAGGAACCGGAAGCAAGTCTGCTGGTTTGGGTACAATAATTTTAACCGATGCTGTGAAAACACAACTTTTTGGCAACCCTAAAAATATTTTACATAAGTTCGCAGGAATTGATTTTCCAACAATGGCCGGCACCTGGTCATTCAACTGGAAAGCACCCAATGCCAACTATGGCACTGCAACAGTTTATGCTGCTTTTAATGCAGCAAACAAAGATGGAGGTGACGGGGGTGATAAAATTTACACAAAAGCCTTAGCCTTGACGGGCAATGGAACCCAGGTAGGCGTAAATACTGAGAAGCACCGGGCATTGGCACGAATCTTTCCTAACCCTGCAACAACAGAATTGAATTTTGATTTGCTAACCAGGGCAAGCATCTGGATTTATAATGCTGAAGGAAAGGAAGTAAAAAGATTTGAGAATGCTCAATATTCTATTAATGTGGATATCCAAGACTTATCCAAAGGCTTATACTTTGTTGTAGTTAAGAATGAAGAGTCACAGGAAATCTTTAAGTTAATTAAGCAATAGATCTGCCTTCGGATTTTTTCCGTAACAAAAATAATCCACGTCGGCAACAGGACAGTATAGCTGCTGATTTATGATTTAAAAGCGCTGTCAACAGGGGTACTAATTCTGCTTTTAGCTCCGGATATGTTCCACATATTCGCAACAGTAAATTTATACTGTATGCCTTAGTGGCAATTGACTCGGTGGTACTGGCAATAAATTCATAACACAGGCCCACCAAGGTTCCAAGCGCATCCTCCGGAATATTCATGAACTGCAAAACTTTTAAGGTATTTCGTTTGACCGAAACATGTAAGCCGGGCTTGTTCAGATTAAGAATTAATCGTCTTTGATATTTTTCTATTAATTCAGGATGAGCTTGCGCAGAATAGCTCAATACCCAGGCCGCACGCTGCACTAACCTATATTCGCCGTTGAAAAACAATTGCATTAATGAATCGAAACGATCTTGATCACTTCCGATGAAATCCACTATAAGCATCGTTTGCTTTTTAGAGTGCTCCTTTAAAATGACTTCTTCCAGATTCATTTTAAAACATCAGATGAATAAGTAAAGAACACCCAAGCTGGCATTTGAAAATTCCCATTTCAGACTTTTTATTATCATTTCCTGGAATTCTTTGCGAGACATCGAAGATTTAATTCTTTGCTTTGGCAGGGTTAAATTTTGCTTCTCATTGACTACTACTTTTTGAGCATAATAGCTTACATGAAGCCTTGGAATAACTACCCCCAGGATCATCCCAGGCAAACCGTTAAATTGTTCGGGGCCGCCGCTGACTGCTATATTTTCGGCATAAAAAGCAATAATATACATTGAGTCATTTAATATTGTTGTTGCCTTCTTACATTCAATTCCGGCAATCTTACGGGTCTCATTTACCAGCTTCCATTTATAGGACCGTAACGTATCTTTAATTAAATAGCTATCATTCCAAACATTTTTCTTCATGATGGCTTGATGTGAATTTAATAAAGAAACAATTTCATTATCTTTTGCATAAACCGCCCAGGAACTGCTATTGGGTTCATCTTCACCTGATTTGCTATAGATCATGGTATCGGGATTAAAACGCAATTCAAATTGGGAAATATAAAATTTGGGGACATTATCTAAATTCCCTTTAAACCATGTATTAGCTTCTAATATTTTATGCATTTGAATTTTACGTTCATAGGTAATATTTCCGCCGGAAATAAAAACCTGGCCAGCGCCATGAGAGAGGCTTATTAATATAATGAATAGAGAAAAAAGTGCTTTATTAATCATCATCATCCTCTTCTTTTTTAATACTGGATTTATTAGCGAAATTATACGTGAATGAAAGCATAAAGTATCTTCCGAGCACATTGCTTTGTGTCCGGGTAATCATAGTGGCGTTTTGGGTTAAACTATATCCATTATTCTGATTCAAAATATTATGAGCTATAAAACCCAGCTCGGCCTTATTTTTAAGAAACTTATACCCTGCCGACGCATTCAGCAGCTGGCTCTCATAAGGCCTGGCAGACGGGGTATTACTTTTATTCTTCATTAAAAAATAATCCGAACGAATATAATAATGTTTTAAGAAGTCAACCGAGAATTCAAGTTCCAGCTCATGCCCAATGATATTGGTATTTGTTACAGCTGTGCCTTTATTCATATTTGTTGCATAAGTAAACTTATAATCAAAACCTACCTTAAATACCTTCTCAATTACATAATCCATTCCCCATCCCAGGCGGTGATTTGTGCTGGTGCTATAATTTATAATTTCATTAATAATGCTATTGCTACTATATGACGAGATGTTATAACTAAAAGAGAGCTCCACAAGGTCCTTGATTATTTTTCGGTCGTAACCCATATACGCATAGGCATTTGATGTTTGACCACCATTGATGGTATTATATTTAGTAATTCCTTCTGAAGAGAATGTGCTTTTCTGGGTAAATGCATTTTCTGTTAGATTATAGCTTATATTAGCATAAAACGAACGGCTGTGCAGGAGCCAGTACCGATGAATAAATGCATTGAAATTATGCTTGTATTCAGGTTTGAGATCGGGGTTGCCAATATTAATACTTAAAGGGTTGCTATAGTCCTTTACTGGCTGTAGCTGGCTAATTTGGGGTTGGTTATTCATCCCGCTATACCTTACAGAAAGGTTAAAATTATTTTTCAGGGTGCATCGTAGCTGCAATGATGGATTTAACGAATTATACCTGTAGTTATAATTTTTACTGCTTATCAGATCCTGCCGTTGCAGCTCACCTGTTTCATCATTAAGGCCCAGGGTGATGCCCGTTTTCTTATAGTTGAACCGTATCGATGCTCCTGCTTCCTGTTTGTTGGTTTTAAAAACAAAATTATTACTGAGGGTATCGACCATATTCGTGTATTCTCCCCCTAAATCCTTTACTGTAGAGATCACCTTCGATTTGTTGGTAGCCAGCGTAGGTTTATAATGAATTTCCAAAATCCATTTTTTACTCAAGGGTTCGGTATATGAAAGCTTTGAGGTAATCACCTGATTGTACAATTCCCGGTCGTTTTTTTGATTCAGGGTATCCACCCGGAAAAGATTTCCTTCATTAAAATATTGCTGGCGCGTATCGATATATTTAATCCTGAAATTATTGCCCAGGTCAATACCAGTGCTCAATGATAATGTACGGCCTTTATGCTTGAATTTATGTGCTACCAATAACGATTGATTAAAAGAATTACTTTTCTCGTCCTGATCAAGGCTACGTAAGCTGGTGTTCACTTTCTCACTCTTGGCATTTAGGGTTTCATTATAATAGTCCCCTTTTAGTTTTGTGTCTTTTATGTTTGCGGTTAAATTATAGCTAAGGCTATTATTTGAATCAATTTCATAACTTAAGCGGAGCACCGGTGCATGAGAAATCAAAGTAGCATTATAATTCTGATCCTGGTTCTGGAAGTAAGTGGAATCGTTAATCGTTTGCCGGATATTTGTTGATTTGATAATATTCCTGTTTCCACTGTTAAAGCTATAGCTTGAGTTTAAGTTAAGCTTGTTTTTCAGGTACTTATTATTAAAATTCGTACCGCCATTAATCGTATTGCTAATCCCTTCATTACCGCCAAGGATATTATCATCACCATCATAGTATGAATATGAGAAACCCTCTTCATATACCGTAGTGCTGGCAGCGCCATAATTCTGTCGGTCGCTCCAGTTAAGCCGGTTATTACCAATATTAGATTGGGTGATATACGCAGTAAACTTCCGTTTTTCCTTAAAGGAGTTCAACATAAAGCTATTGTCAAGCGTATTCGGGATGCCTGCACTTGCATGGACCTTTCCGAAGAAACCCTGCTTGAACTCATCCTTTAATTTTAAATTGATAACTTTAGTTTTGTTCCCATCGTCTACACCTGTAATCTTTGCCTGGTCGGAAGGCTTGTCTATTACCTGCACTTTATCGATCATCTCTGCTCTTATATTTTTGGTGGCCATGGTAGGATCATCCCCAAAAAATTCTTCACCATCTACATATACCTTGTTCACTGTTTCCCCATAGGCAGTGATTTTTCCATCCTTGTCCACCTTAATGCCTGGCAATAATTTAAGCAGGTCCTCTGCGGTGGCATTCTCGAGCAATTTATAGTTTTTTGCATTGAACTCAGTTGTATCTCCGTTGATACGGATATCGCGCTGGCGTTGAATGATCACCTCATTTATGAGGATGCTTTTTTGAACCAGGAAGAAATCCTTGGAAATTGATTTTGAAGAATCAGTAAGTGAAATCTCCTCCGCGTAATCACCAAAATTAGGATGGGTGATGATTAAAATATAATTAGCGAAGGGTATATTGGGAAGGGTAAAAGATCCATCCTTCCTAGTTCTTGTAAATGCCTGAAGCACCGAATCGGAGGCTCCAATAAGCGCCGCTATAGCATTAACAACCCGGGGGTAAGAGGTGGTGTCGCGGACTATCCCTTTTATCTCACCACGTTTAACTATGGCGGGGGTGTGAACACTGGTATCCGATTTCTCCTTGATTTTTATTACCGGATTTTTCTCCTGATGTGATTCCACCACTAATGTATCTTTGCTTTGTGAATCGGCTTTTTCCTTCATCACAGATTCTTTGGAGGGATTCGTAGCAACGGAAAGCTTCCCCCTGGAATAAATTACCGTCATTAAACCTGCAATTTCTTTGGGCTTTAAAGAAATCATTTTATAGTGTACCTCATAATTCCCTTTGGGTAAATCCCCCTCATTATTCACAAACTCAATGAACCGGTTATCTTTAAAGCTAAGCTGCGTAAAGAAAACTACTTCAGGCTGATTATCAATGATCGAGAAATTATTGGTTGTACCAGTTGCCATTAGTTTCCCTGAATCATAAATTTCAATTTCAATAAAATAATTTTTCTTTTGATAGGTTCCAGGAGAGAAAGATACTTTTAATAGGTCGGTCGCTTTAATGATCGTATTAGGAGGCAGAATGGAAGTCTGACTGGCACCACGCTGAATGAATACAAAAACAATTAATAAAAGCGGTAAAAACTTTTTCAACATCGTTAAATGCCTTTTTATATAAAACCCGGAACTGTTCTTATACATAGAATTATTCTTTCATTAGTTTCAAATATTCAGATCCTACCATGATTCGCATCTTTTTCAATAATATCCATCCCTTTTGACATCAGTGAAAATTGCTGTCAGGGTTACGAAACGCTCTATTTTAAAATCGCCCAATGCTTATTGACAACCAATAGTCAATCTAAATATGGGTAAAAGTAAGTTAAAGTTAAGTAACGCAGATAACGCAGAAAGGGTTATTTTATTTTTTCCTGCTGCCCTGTAAATCATTGCTGCCTCAAGGCCCGCATTCAATACAATAAATCAAAGGGCGCTTTATTTATGTTCAATGTAGTACCTCAAACCGAATAGGACTTACGATACCATCATTAAACCGAAGCAGATAAATACCATTAGGCAGTGCACTAATATCGAGTGTGAATTGTATTTGCTTAGGCTGAAGCTCCATGGTGAAATATTTTCTGCCTTCCATATCGTAACACTCAACTCCCATAGCGCTTAATGAATTGT
>JBBRJE010000038.1:0-13373 GCA_038219845.1 Bacteroidia bacterium | reverse complement strand
GGTCTTAACCTGAATGATGTATTCCTAATGAAAACAGATAAAGACGGAAATGTAAAATGATAAGAAAAAGAAAGCACGATATACAGTACTCTCAGCGTTACATTACAACGATGCTCTGCTTGTTTTTTCTACTAGCGTTTTGTGAATGCAAGAAGAAATTTGTGAGCGATGAAAACAGTAATTCATCTGTAATATATTTAAAAGGGTCAACGAGCGATCTGGTAACAAGAGTTGAGCGAACAAATGATGGTGGTTTTATTTATTGTGGATTTACCCTGCTTGATTCAACAAATACACAGGCATTCCTGCTCAAAGTAAATGCCGACGGTAAGCAGGAATGGTATAAAACCTATGGTGGTAAAAACTACGACGAGTTCCGGCACGTCATCCAATGTTCCGATGGCGGTTTCCTGGCTGTGGGCAGAAGCAATTCTATCGGACAAAGTGTAAAAGACACTAACGTGAGCTTCAATGATTTTGTATTAAAGACAGATGCTATGGGAAACGAAGAATGGAGTAAAAGTTATTCCACGAATTCCAGATTTAATATTGCATTGAACGCAGTGACAGACGAAGAACCATGAATTCTATGCCACGGGTTATGCCTACCTCCCTAATGCGCCCGGTGAAAATGTTTCGCTTTTGAAACTTACGTTCAATGGCAGTTTTATTTATCAGAAACAGTTGAACAACTTTGCAACATATCCTCCATACCTTATCACAAGCAGTTTTTCGGAATTTGGGAATAGTATCACGGAAAATGAATCCGGTGATATTATTATTGGAGGCATAATGGATATTCCTACATTATCTACCGGTCATTCTATTACTTTTTTATTATCCGTAAACGCATTGGGAAAGGTTAATTTTTATTATCCATATTATCAGTTCATCCGGGAACCGAATTATTTTTTTGGCTTTGAAAATAATATAGAAAATTACCCCACTGTCAAAGTTAAACCTATAATTGAGGGATATCTTATTGCTACCTACCTCGATCTGCCTGGCTCGAAACTATGCATGCAATTAATTAAAACCGATCTGCAAGGCAAACTACTTTGGGAGAAAAAAATGAGCGGATTAGGCAGTGCTCTTCTCAATGACATGCTGGTTCAAGAGGATAGCTCCATCATCCTCACGGGTTCCACCAGCGATAAACGGATCAACTATGCTTATCCCGAATTATTTTATTGCCTGAAGAATATGGTGGTTATACTGGATAAAAACGGCACGGTGCTTAAAGAGAATTACTTTGGAAGTGATGGGAACGTGAACATGGCGAAATGCCTCCAAAAATTTGCGGATGGTAGCTTTTCGTTAGCCGGTTATACCTGCCTTTCTTCGAGTGCATTTGATAAAATGTATTGGATAAGATTAACGGGTTCATTTGACATAAACAGAAAATAGGGATATGATAAAATTATTTAGCTCCTGCGTTTTTTTATTTTCTTTCTTCCTTACGCTGATGTTATTTTCTGATTGCAGAAAATCTACGTCAACAACGATAGAAACCAATACCTATTTGCGTTCCTTTAATTCCGTTACAGATGAACAGTGTTTTTATATGCATTATTTACCGGGTAATGGTTTTATTTTCATAAGCAGTACCGATCATGATATTATTAATTTAACCGCTCCGCTCATTATATCTAAAATGGATATTAATGGAATAATGCAAATGGAAAAAACGGTGGATGACACGTTTATTGAACCCCAGGCTACTCCTTTAAAAGACGGTTCATTGCTTATCTCGTCAGGCAGTGCATATGGCAATCTTGCAAAAATTGATAAAAACGGAGTCTTGAATTTTGAAACCCGGTTTGTAAAATTCTTCTCGCTTCGGGATTTTTCATACCCGATTGAATCCGCGGATGGCCATTATTATATAGCATCTACGGATGCGAGGGATTTAACCGCGCCAACCGTAAACAAGATCCTCAAATTTGAACAGGATGGCAACTACCTGCAAAGCCAGGATTTAGTGATAGATGATACCGTATTCGGGGGGTGAATGAGCCTCCTGTATATCTACAAGCACGAAGACCCCAAAACTTTTCATATGTTCGGCTTGTTATATCCTTCTCCTTATAAATTGGGGAATGATCCGAGGCTCTTTGTTACTAAAGTACAGTATTCCGGAACAAACCTGGTGTCGCATAAAACAACGATACTTGACCCTCAGAATATAGGTCTTAATTACCCTTATTATAAGAAGCATGCCCTGATACGACAATTGGTCACCTCCGACAATAAACTTATTATTTCCACATTCCAGAGAGATCTAAGTGGAACGAACAAAGGTTTTGTAGTTAAAGTGGATGAGAATTTAAACAAACTCTGGGAATTGAATCTGCAATTTGGAAGCGGTAATACCATTCCAAAATCAATTGCCGAATGTGCTGATGGAAATTACCTGGTCTGCGGATTATGTAATATTATTGCCAAGAATATTGAACAACCCTTTGCTTGCAAAATAAGTAAAGACGGATCGTTGTTATGGAAGAAATTATACAATATGACAAAAAACGGATCGTTTAGTTCGGGATACCAAACGGACAATAACTATTTTTTCGGTGGCACCACCAATAGCTTTGGCAGTGGCCTTAACCTGGATGATATCTTTTTGATGAAGACAGATATTGAGGGTAATTTGAAATAAATAAAATGATGAATATTTCATTTGAAAATATTAATGAAATGAAAGCATCAACAACTTTTCAAGAATCTTGTTTCCATCATTATAATTTTCCCTTCAAAAACTATTACTTTCATATCAAAAATTTTTTACTGATCAAAAATTAACCATTTATTCTCATGATTTTTTTTACCTTGCACGGAAATTAATCAAAGGCCTGAATGAAAAAGTTTATTGCTTTTTTCGCTCTCTATTTTACATTTACCATTTTATCTCAGGCACAGGAAACCTGCGCAGAGAAATTGGTAAAGGCGAATACTTATTTCGAACTGGGAAGATTTGGTGAGGCTATCCGCCTGGCTAAAACCTGCGCCACACCAAGCAATAAGGTTTCTGAGCGATGGCAAGCGTATCGTATTCTCGCCATGGCCTATATAATTAATAACCAGCTTGATTCTGGACGTTGGGCAGCTGAGAATATGTTGGAGTTGAATCCTACGTATAAACCTAGCGCTTTAAAGTACCCGAAAAATTTTATTACCCTTTTAAGTACGATAAAGCGTAGTTCCTAAATTCTCATTAGGACTTGCAGTTTCCATTGGAGCAAATATTACCTATCCGTATGTCACCGCCACAATGGCCCTTCATTGTCGATGACATGTCGAACAGACATCTTCTCACCTATTTCGATAATAGCTTTTTCAATTCATCAATGGGATATAATTTGGTATTACAATATATTAATGATGAAGGGGAGATTCTGTAGGGTTACGACATTGTGTTACCAATTATCAAGTCGATCATCCCTTTATACTTCGCTCTATCTTGCCACCGTGAAGGCATTTAATCATCCTTCACAAAATCGTACCTGATTATTTAAAATTCGAATTATTAGTGTTCCAGTATTTTCAATAAATTAAAAGTTAAAAAGGATGCGGAATTATAAAAATCCCGCTGCTTTATGAATAGAGTCACTGGACAAGCATTGGCGAATTTATCGGATAATTTTATCCCTGTGGATTTATCTGATAAAATTATTTGATCCAGATCCGGAAGAGAGAAATTGGAAATGGAATTAGCAATACTTATATAGATTACAGTGTCAATAACAAAATAAGGATCCTCAGGATTACTAAATACCTGTATCGTATTAGGTTTTAGAAAGCTCCTGCCATATGCTTCCTTGGTATATGGATTTTTGCATTCAGCATCATGAAAATAGAATGATGGCTTCACAGCATTGTAAAAGAAGGCATTCATACAATCTTCGTATATAAATTTCGCGACTGAATTTAATGCATTATTATCAATAACTGCTTCCTTATATTTTGAAGAAATCATTTTATTCACAAGGCCATTTCTTTCTATCATAAAACTCCCATGCTTATCCTTTGAGCCTAGTTATTCTATATTATTGCCTATCAGGGAAACGGATACATTACTGATAAATTCTAACTCATCATCATTAAGAATCGATTTCAGATCTTCATATTTAAATATCAAGAACGGCATGGGGGGTAAAAAATCAATTGATTGATATAATAGTGCCATGGCCGAAAGGGTGTTGCGCACTGAGGAAGACGGGTATTCAAAATTGCTGATGAAAATGCATTGGATTCCTTTGATATCTGTTTGCGGATGAAATGTAACGGGGATGATAGAATCAATGGCATAATAAGGATCATTTGGATCAGGATAATCCTGGATATATTTCTCATAGCATACTTTACTTTTGATTTCTTCCGGCTTGATTTTTTCCTTCAATTCAAAATCCGTGTAAGAAGTAATCTTAAAGCTAATCGCTGCATCATAAATCTTTAATTGAATAAGTTTAAGCCTCGCATTTAGCTGTGTTTCAATTATTGGGACATCAAATGATTTAGTTTGGGAAGCTTGCACTAGCAAAACCGAAAAAGGTTAGAAGTAATATATGTTTCATGAATCTCAATGCTTTTTGATTCAAGAAAGTAAATGGAGAGAATGGTTAGTGATTGATGTTAGTGATTGATGATTGGTTAGATAATCAATCCACCAATTTTACGACTGTGTACCTTAGCTCTGATAGCTATCGGAATTAAGCGTTAATACCCGCTGCTTCATGCCTTACCATCCCCCTGACGCACCTCCTCCCCCACTATCGCCACCCCCGAAGCCTCCAAACCCGCCGCCACCGCCACCGCCGCCGCCGAAGCCACCGAAGCCACCACCGGTGAAACCACCCCAGCCACCGCCGCCAATGCTTGAGGGCCGATCAAGGCCTAATAGCTTACGCGCAGCTATATAAGTAATGCCATAGGCTAGCATCGTATTCCTGATCTTTTTTTCCGTCCTGAAATTACTGAAAATTGCTAGTCCGATAAAAAGCAGAAAGATGATAATAGGCATCACAAAGGACCTGGGAGAATATTCCGGATTAAGCTTTGGCTTTAATGCGAATTCTCCGCCAATGAAGCCGGTCATGGCCCTTACCGATTGGTTGATCCCGTCATAATATTGTTCCTGCTTAAACGAAGGCTCTATTATTTCCCGTATGATTTGCCCGCATCGTCCATCGGTGAGCACCGGCTCCAGGCCTTTCCCTGTATGGATCCTGGCTTTTTTAATATCCATAACGATCAATAGCAAGGCCCCGTTATTATTTTCTTTGGTGCCGATACCCCACTTTACAAAGAGCTCCTGGGCATAAGTAAATAAATCGTAATCGCCGATACTGCTTTCGATTACGATAGCGATCTCATTCGATGTTGAATCTCTGTAGGCTTCCAGCTTTTGCTCCAGCTTATTCACTTCATCAGCCGAAAGGATATGTGCATAATCATTAACCAACATCGGGGGGCTGGGCTTCTCCCTGATCTCTGTCGCTTTGGCATTTATTGTAAAAAGCGATATACAACAAAAAATGAATGAAGCTTTAAAAAGGCGCGGAAGTAATGTTTTCATTTTTTATTATTTATTCTTTTTCCCAAAGCTCACTTTATTACTCAATTCATTTTTATCATTCTCCCCAATGGGAAAATGCGTTCTAAGCTTCTTACCGGCAGATTCTATGCCTTCAATGATTCCTTTTACAAAGTCACCGGATTTGAAATAGATGCTCATATTATCGGATGTTTCTTTCCAGAATTCCGAGGGCACAATGGCATTTATACCGGCATCTCCGATAATTGCAAACTGCTTATCGCGTTTGTTCAAACAGATAAGCACCCCATTGCGGAGCGTTGTCTTGTGCATTTCCAGCAAATCAAATACTTCGGCAGCACGGTCCAGGATTGCAATATCACAATCTTTATCAATATGAACGCGGATCTCGCCGGAGCTAAGCCTTTCCGCTTCCATGATCGCCTGTTCAATTTTAATTTCGTCGTCTTGGCTTAGCAGGTGCTTCGAACCAAAAAGGTGTAGCTTCAATGGGAATTAATTTTTAAACTTTTCCTTGTAGTCGGGTGCATTCTCTGTTCCTGCCTGATTTTGAAAAAATGCCTTCTCTTTAAAACCAAAAAGCTTTGCGAAAATCATTCCCGGAAAACGAATGATCGCCAGGTTATACTCCTGAACGGCAGCATTAAATCTTTCACGATATACAGCTACCCGATTTTCTGTTCCGGTGGTTTCATCCATCAATTTATTATATGCTTCCGTAGCTTTTAAATTAGGGTAATTTTCTACAATCACCGAAATCATTTTTTGCTGCGCAGCCGCATTTTTCTGAAATGCTTCAATTTGCTCAGGGGTAAGGTCTTTAGCATCCAGATGAGGCACACCCCCATTGGAAGCGCTCGCCCTGGCTTCTATAATCGCTTTTAAGGTTGACTTCTCATAATTGGCTTCCTGCTTTACTGTCTCAATTAAATTATTCAAAAGGTCGCTTCGTCGCTGGTATTGTAAATTTAAATCTCCTACTGCTTTTTCAACAGCCTGATTCTTAGTGATCATGCCATTATAGGAATTACATCCCCAGAATCCCAAAATAGCAATCACTGCTACTAAAATAATTAACGATCGGTTACGTGTATTCATTTTTAAAAATTTGTTTTAAAATTAAGGAACAAAGGTAGGAGAAAAGCAAGTCCAGGCAAATTTATTTAAGGCGGTCGACCGGAAGCACTGAAAAGAATAAATATTTACACTACTGCGGCGGCCGGGATAAATAATAAACAAAAACAAAGGTAAGATGCTTAAGGTGGTGAACTGTGATTTTTGACTGATAAAGCATCAGGTAGCCATTCACCCTGAGTGCTTTCACAAATTTTACACTTACAATTGCTGGTTTATCGAAAAAAACTCCTTCATTTGCATTAAACCAATTTTAAATTTTATATATCATATGAAGAAGTTTTTTACATTATTATGCTGTACCCCGATACTTCTGATGGCGCAAGTACCTGTAAAGGTAGACACCAAAGCCTTCAAAGAAGCTAATGCCCGAAGGATCAACGAAACGCAATCCCCGGTAATTAATAAATTAAAATCCGCTGCTTTAAACAAAACCAATTCCGACAGGCCTGTATATGGCGCTACCACTATCGGAAACACTGAATACGATCTGCAAACCAATAATGCCGTAGATCGCAGGATACAGATGTATACGGGTGGAAAAATAACGGCAGTGTGGACTACCTCTGTTGACGGAGGTCCAAGCTATCCCTCGCGCGGTACGGGTTATAACCAGTTTGTTGGAGGAGTCTGGCGTAAAGCCCTGCCCAATAATGCCCGCTTCGAAACCAGCCGCGTGGGCTGGCCTTCTTTAGGGGTAGCTACTTTTGGGGGCGTAGAAAAAGAATATATTTTCGCTCATGCGGTGGCAACTTCGGGATTAACGGGAGGCTTCGTGTTCTCAAAAAATTCAGGCATCGGAACAGATTTCGTTGAAGGTTCTGGAAAAGTGCTGGATGATACTTATAATGCAGCCAATACCCCCGGACCAATTTGGGTACGTGCTGCTACTGCCGGCACACGCATCATACTAATTTCTTGTTTTGCCGATTCCACCTCTTCATATCCTGTGAACTATTATAAAGGTGGTGTAAAACGCCCCATAGTATATTCTGTTTACGACGCTGCAGCCCAAACATGGATCACTAAAAATGCCTTATTGCCGGGATACGACAGTGTGCGTTATGATATTGGCAATGCTGATTCTTATTCTATTGATGCGGTAGGAAACAAAGTACGTGTGGTGATTGGCGGCGCTTTCGATGACCTAGCTTTATGGAAGAGTGAGGACGCAGGTACAACCTGGACCAAGACCATCATTGACTCTTTCGCCCGCGCCAAAGCAACCCCAAGCAATAACCGTAAAATTGTTAATAACGGAAGTGTCAACGTAATGATTGATAATGTCGGAAATACCCATGTGGTAGTGCCTTTGCTTGCCACCGCCTTTGATTCGGTTGACCCCGTGACATCTGTGCGCACCACCTATTATTCTACCAGCGTAGGTACAGAGGGGATTCTTTATTGGAACGATAAGATCAATGTAGGAACCGGTAATTATGATCCAATCCAGGAGATAGGATTCACACCTGACCAGGATGGCGACGGCGCACTTACCTTAGCTACCAATACCCGCAACGGCGCCTTTGGCGGCTATGGCACAGGATTGGGCACTACCCGAATCACAGCCTTATCTAACCAGCCTATGCTTTCTTATGATGCAAATGGCAATTTGTATTGTGCCTATATCGCTCCTATCGAAGCAGATGAATCAGTTGATAATGAAAATTTCAACGATATATTTATTGTGTATTCAAAAGACGGAGGCAAAACCTGGTCGGCAAAACCACAGAATATGACTAAAACCACAGGCTTTGAAGATATCTATCCAACATTGGTGAAAATATCAAACAATAAATTAAGAATGATGTATTTCCTTAAGGACGATCCGGGAATCTCCGTTAATAATGCTAGCAATCCGGCAAGCACTGTACGGGTAAATTATACTGAGATCCCAACTTCGAAAATATTAAACGACAGCGTTGGCGTATTTCCTAATGGGATCAATAATTCTTTAGCTGATGAAGGATTTACTGTGGGGCAGAATTATCCGAATCCTTTTGGAGGAACTACCCAAATAGATTTTAATATTACAAAGAAAGCTGATATTACATTTACTGTAGCCGATATACTTGGACATGTATTATATACCGAAACGCGTGTTAATACAGAAGCCGGTAAGCATAGCATAGAATTTAATGCTGCTGATATGAGCAAAGGAATATATTTCTATACCCTGAGCATTAGAACACAAAAAGTAAGTGGGAAAATGATTGTAGAATAATCCCTCCGGAAAATTTAAGAATGCCTGCGAATATTTTTCGCAGGCATTTTTTTTTGAATTCAGAAACCACGAAGGACGCCAAAAAAAGCACACAAAGACGCCAGGGGTATACAAAATAAAATCGCTCCCAGGTCTTCCTTGCTGCATTTTGTCTGTATTTAAATTTTCGAACTCTTTGTGATTTCTGTATTCGCCACACAGCGTCCAATCATTCTCGTGGATGGGTATATCTAATTCCATTTTCATAAATCCCAATTTCTTATTTTTACCGCATGAACAAAATAATATTTTGCATTATCTCTGTTTTATTTTTCCTATCATGCAATACCCCACATACCATGCAGCCTGTTGATGAGAATTTAAATGACGAAAATACCCTGAACGAAACCCCGGAAAACCATAAATTTAATATCTATCAATTGATGACCCGTTTGTACAGCAACCAAACAAAATTGAATAAGCTTTATGGCACGATTGAAGAAAATGGTGTTGGGAAATTCAATGATATCAATGAAGATGCGCTGGCCTCAATAAAGAAGCTCGGCATCACCTATATTTATTATACCGGTGTGCTGGAATGCGCCACGATGACAGATTATAGCGCATTCGGAATTAAAAATGACCATCCCGGAATTGTGAAAGGAAGGGCAGGAAGCCCCTTCGCCATAAAGGATTATTATGATGTAAATCCCGATCTCGCCATTAATCCAAAACAGCGCAAAGATGAATTTAAGGATCTGGTAAAACGCACGCATGAAGCGGGGATGAAAGTGATTATCGACTTTGTGCCAAATCATGTGGCACGCCAATACCATTCGGTTGCAAAGCCTGCAGGAGTGAAGGATCTGGGTCAGGAAGATGATGAGACAAAATTATTTCATCCCCAAAATAATTTCTATTACCTGGAAGGTAAAAGTTTCGAGGCGCCTGCCGATTATAATCCTTTGGGTGCGGTTGAAGCAGATCATGAAAGAGAAAAATATATAGAGAACCCAGCCAAAGCCACTGGAAATAATGTTTTTATCAATACACCCACAAGTGGAGACTGGTTTGAGACCATTAAATTAAATTATGGAGTAGATCTGACGGCGGGAAATATTGACTTAAAAAATAATTCGTCCAAACATTTCGATCCTCTTCCCAAAACCTGGATTCAGATGAAGGATATCCTTTTATACTGGGCTGATTTTGGTGTGGATGGGTTCCGGTGCGATATGGCAGAGATGGTGCCCGTAGAGTTCTGGGATTATGCCATAACGGAAGTAAAAAAGAGCAAGCCCGATGTAATCTTCATTGCCGAGATTTATAACCCGGGCGAATACCGTAACTATATCAGCCGCGGTAAATTTGATTTTTTATACGATAAAGTAGGAACCTATGATGCCATTCGCAAGGTCGTTGAAAATAAAGGAAGCATCGATAGCATCAGTTCGTGCCAGAGAAGCCTGGATGGCATAAACGGCAGGATGCTACGCTTTATAGAGAACCATGACGAACAACGGTTCGCATCAAAATTTTTTGCCGGCAATGCATTGCGCTGCGGGCCGGCCATGGTGCTCAGCACATGTATGCATTCAGGACCTAATATGATTTATTTCGGGCAGGAGAGCGGCGTGAAGGCAGAAGGTGCGGAAGGATTCGGGGATGATGATGGGCGTACCACGATGTTCGATTATTGGGGCGTTACCGAGCACCAGGCTTTTGTTGATGGAGGAAAATATGACGGGGGCCGGTATACAGCAGATCAAAAAGAGGTGCACGAATTTTACAGGAAGCTGTTAAATTTAAGCCTTGGCTGTGATGCCTTGCAGTATGGTAGATTTTATGACCTCCAGTCATCGCACCAGGATTATAACAGGAACGACTGTTATAGCTTTATTAGGTATAGCAATAAGCAACGGCTGCTGATCGTAGTGAATTTTAGTAGTGACAAAACATATACCCCCTTAATTAAACTGTCCGACAAAATTCTTAAGGCCATCGGCGCTAATGCGGATTCAAAATATACACTGAAGAATTTGCTCACTGAAGATGTGATGAAGGCAAATTTATCCGAAGGGGTAAAAATAGAATTGCAACCAAATAGCGCCTTCATTTTTGAAATCAACTAAAAATTATGGTATTCCTGATCCTGATCCCTGTTTTTTTACTGCCGGCATTTCTGATCCTTTATTACCTGTATCAGAAGGTATTTGAAGGAAACCTACTGATGCTATGGCTGGGCGTTTTAATCATCTTCCTGGCTGCCTTAATATTTTTGTTTTACAAATTGGGCCTGGATGAAAAACTTAATTTACGCAGTTCGAAATACGCCATGTCTTTTAATGAGGAGCGCATTAAATACAATTTGCCCTTATTAACCTACGATTTTACGCAAGACGGGAAGACATGGAACACAAAGACTGATAGCGTATCTGATAAATCCAAATTCATCTTATTGCAAAAAATTATAGAAGAGGATGATGAGCATACTGAAGCCGAACAGGAATATAATTTTCTAGCCAGGGCATTCACTGATACCACTGTGCTATACCTTAAAATCCAGTATAATTTCCTTACCAAAAATTATTATGCGGAGACACGAATTGGAAATCTGAACCGGCCATCTTATAAAATAAACAATTTACGGGTATTTGATGACTGTTGTGCAAAGCCATACAAAAAAATGCAAGTGGATAGTATTTTGAGGAATTAATGGTCAGTGGTAAGTGACCCGATAGCTACCGGAAAGGGGTGAACGGTAGACTTATTAACTTTGTTCCTTTATTAATTTTAATTTAGCATTTATATATTTATTTTCACCAGCGTTAAATTCCTCTTGAATGAAAAATGTTTTCCTATCCTTTCTCGTTTTATTTTCTTTATTAAGCAGCGCCCAAAACGCAACGCTAACGGGCAAAGTAACGGATGCAGACGATAAGAGTGAGCTCCTTGGCGTGAACATCGCAATCATAGGAACCAGCCTGGGCGCTGCTTCTGATGATAAAGGAAACTATATTGTGAAAAATTTAAAGCCCGGGATCTATAATATTCAGTTTTCCTATACCGGCTATGAAAAGACATTGCTTACAGGAATAAAATTTTCTGCCAATGAAAATAAAGTGCTTAACCTGAGCCTTAAAACTGCGGTGGCCACCACTGAAGAAGAAGTGGTGATTGTTGGTCAAAAGCCTCTGGTGGATGTAGAGAAGGGAAAAAGTGAAAGCAGCATTAAGGCAGAAGCCATTGAAGCAGCCCCGCAGCGCGGCATAGAAAAAATAATCAATTCACAGCCAGGGGTGATGAACTCTCCTTCCGGCGTGAATATACGTGGCGGACGCACGTATGAAACAGGTTTTTATATTGACGGCGTTAGCGCCACCGATCCACTGGCTGGAACGGGCTTTGGCCTCGACCTAGGCAGCAATGCCATTGATGAAGTGGAAATAACTACAGGCGGGGCGGGTGTAGAATATGGCAATAGCACGGCGGGCGTGGTAAATACCAAAACAAAATCCGGTGGTGATAAAACAGAATTCTATCTGCTATATAAACGCGATAACTTCGGCTTCAACAAAAACTGGAACTCCGTTTTCAACCAGCAGAATATGGAGTTTAATGTTTCAGGCCCTGTTTATAAGACGAAGAAAAAATTAAAATATTCTGTCGCCCTAAAGGGCGCATTCACCGATGAGTTCTATAAAAATCCGGCCAACCAGGTTCGCTCCTCCTTATATTCTACACACTGGAGTCCATACCAGAACAACCGTTGGAGCGCTCTGTTAAAATTTAATTATGAATTAAATTCCCGCAACCGTTTTTCTTTCACCTATTTAAAATCACTTAATATTAATCAGGATGTAAATATGTTACGGGTTACGGGTAATGATGCCGGCTTTAACCCCGGCTACCAGTTTGCTTTTCAGCAGCAAATGGATAATGCCAATACGTTTACCCATGATAATAATTTACAGATCCTGCAGTGGAACCATAGCACCGGCAAGCGCTTTGCGCTTAAAGCAGTAGTATCCCGATTGTATGTGCACCTGCGCGCAGATGCCAACGGACGCGAATGGAGACCGCAAACTGTGAACGGCGAATTCGATCCCAATAGCATCATCACTGCACCGGTCACGTATTATAATCCGGATGATAATATTGTTTTTGTGGAGTCGGCCAGCGGGTTTTATAATAATGGCGGCATCGCCACCTTATGGCATGACCACCTGGTAGAACAATACACGAGTAATATTACGGGCAGCCTGATGTCGAAAAACACTTTCAACCGCTTGTTTTTTGGCGGAGAATTTAAATACCAAAACTTACAATGGATAGATATTGACAAGCCCTGGATCGGTGCGCCAATAAAATTGGCTAACGGACAGCAGACGCAAAGCTACCGTCTGGGAAATTACAGTGATATATGGCACGTGAAACCTAATCAATTTTCATTTTTCGTGAGTGATAAGATCAAATACAAAG
>JBBRJE010000037.1:0-13536 GCA_038219845.1 Bacteroidia bacterium | reverse complement strand
CTAACTTTAAAATTTCATCTACTATTCTTTCTGTGGAATCCATCCGCGCCAAATCTGAAATATTTCTTTTTAAATCATTTATTCTCTTCTCAGTATTTATTAGGGCTAAGGCTTCCTCTGTTAATTTCGCAACCGCCTCTGCATCTTTAATTAAAATCGCAGCATTCCTCCCTGCCAATGACATCGCATTTTTAGTCTGGTGGTCTTCGGCAACATTGGGCGAAGGAACAAGGATACAGGCTTTATTGGCGCAGCTTAGCTCACTTATAGAAAGTGCCCCGGCCCTTGAGATGACGAGATCTGCCATAGCATAGGCCATATCCATTTCCCGGATGAAATCAGTCACCCTGATAGTTTCAGAATCTAAATGTTTATATTTTTCAAAATAATAGGAACCCGTTTGCCATAGCACATTGATATTTGCCTCTTTCAGCTTATCAATGCCCATCTCCATACTACGATTGATGGTTCCTGATCCAAGGCTACCTCCCAGCACCAGGAGCGTTTTTTTCTCATCATCGAGTTTGAATATTTTGTAGGCAGATTTTTTTTTGCTGTAAATATTTATGATGTCTTTGCGGATGGGATTACCGGTAAGGATAATTTTTTTTGAAGGGAAAAATTTATCCATTCCCTCGTACGCAACACAAATAATATTCGCCTTTCTGCCCAGTATTTTATTCGTGAGTCCGGCATAAGAATTTTGTTCCTGTATCAGTGTTTTGATGCCAAGTGAAATGGCTTCGTTAACAATGGAGCCACTTGCAAAGCCACCGGTACCGATCACCACATCCGGTCGAAAATCTTTTAGGATTTTTTTTGCTTTGAGTTTACTCGCCAAAACTTTAAAAGGGAAAAGCAAATTTCCAAAGCTGAAATTACGTTGCAGCCCACTGATCCAAAGGCCTTCGATAGGATACCCATGTGCTGGCACTTTCTCCATCTCCATTTTATTTTGGGCACCTACAAATAATATCTCAGCGGAGGCATCACGGCGTTTGATCTCATTGGCAATAGCTATGGCAGGATAAATATGACCCCCTGTTCCTCCACCTGATAGTATAAATTTCATCTCAATTATTAATTATTAATTATTCATCCCCTCATCTGCATTCACCCTGGCCAGTTCCTCCTCGTTCTCATCAATATTTCTGCTCACACTCAGAATGCAGCCAAAAGCAAAACAGGTGAACCATAAGCTGGTGCCGCCCATGCTCACCAGTGGCAATGGCAAGCCCGTTACGGGGAAAATATTTACCGCCACGGCCATATTAATAAAGGCTTGGATCACCAGGCTGAAGCTTAGTCCGATAGCCAGTAAGGCGCCAAAAGCGCGTGGACTCTTCATCGCAATCCGTATCGTACGATAAAGCAAAAGAAGATACAGCACGATCACCGCGAAGGCCCCAATCAATCCATACTCTTCGATGATGGTGGCATACACAAAATCTGCATAAGGGTTAGGCAAAAAATTGCGTTGCGTGCTTTTGCCGGGCCCTTTGCCAAATATTCCTCCCGTGGCTATTGCAATTTTTGCCTGCTCATTCTGATAGGAAGCAGTTTTATCATCTGCACCGGTGTTCTCAGAGAACCTGGTTTCAAGCCTTGCCTTCCAGGTTGCTACACGGCCCAGTTTCCGGACTACATTATCGGGTAGGCTTTTAACAGTGAATATGGCGGCAGTTAATAAAAGAATGCCGCTTAGGATAAGCAATAAAATATATTTCAAATTAATCCTGCCAATAAACATGATGATTACCGAAGTCATAAACAACACCGCAGCAGTAGAAAGATTCGCAGGGAATATCAATAGGCAGATAAGTACTACAGAGATTAATATCGGCACAAATGCTCTTTTGAATTCCTTGATTTCATCCTGCTTTTTCGAAAGCTGTCGGGCTAAAAACATAATGAGTGCGATCTTGGCAAGGTCGGATGTTTGGAATGATGTATTGATGATAGGTAAGGTAATCCAACGCTTGGCATCATTCACATCACTGCCGAATAATATGGTATAAAGTAATAAGGGGATGGAGGCCAGCCATAAGATCTGCGCCAGCCGTGAGTAATAGCGGTAGTCGACCAGGTGACAGAAATAAATAATGAGAAATCCAACGAAAACAAAAAGCAATTGCTTGAACAAATAAAATTCTGTATGCCCCGATTTCTTAGTATACGCCAGCGTTCCTGTAGCACTGTAAATAACGGCCATGCTAAACAGCGACAACAATATCACGATCATCCAGATAGCGAAATCGCCTTTGGTGAGCTGTGTGATGCGTTTTATGGCGTTAGTGAAATTCATTCTTCTTTTTATTTATTCAGGAATAAAACCGGCGAAGGGTAATTCTGAAACATCGTGATTAAAGATCACGCACCGCTTTCTTAAACTGCCTGCCCCGGTCTTCATAATTTTCAAACAAATCAAAGCTCGCACAGGCCGGTGAAAGCAGGACCTTGTCGGCTTTGGCTGCGAAGCGATAAGCAACCTGTACTGCTTCTTTAGCCGATGTGGTATTGATGATCATATCCACATCATTCTGGAAAGCTTCATGTATCTTTCTATTGTCCTTTCCCAGGCAGACGATAAATTTTACTTTTTCCCGCACCAACGGTTTAAGTAAAGTATAGTCATTGCCTTTATCCTGCCCGCCTGCAATCCATATCAACGGTGCCTCAGCGCATTCCAGTGCATACCAGGTGCTGTTCACATTCGTGGCTTTCGAATCGTTGATGAATTCAATGCCTCCTACCTTGGCAACAAATTCCAGCCGGTGTTCAACATTTTCAAAATCCTGCAGGCTTTCCCGGATGGATTCCTTGCGCAGATTGTAAATTTGTCCTACAATGGCCGCAGCCATTGAATTGTAAGTGTTGTGTTGACCTACTAAAGCGAGTTCATTGATGTACATATGGAATTCTTGGTTATTATATTTTGCTATTAATTGTTCATTTTCTTTATATGCTCCTTCATTCAGTATTTGTTTTATCGAGAAAGGAATTTTCCGGGCCTCGCCACTGATATGGTGCGTATTTTCTATTGTCAGCGCGTCATCGGCACAATAAATAAAGAAGTCATCTTTTCCTTGGTTCTGCGTGATTCTGAACTTGGAGGCGATATACTTTTCCAGCTTATGATCATACCTGTCTAAATGATCGGGTGTGATATTGCAGAGGATGGCTATATCTGCCTTAAATTCAAACATCCCATCAAGCTGAAAGCTGCTTAGCTCCAATACATAATGATCAAAATTTTCCGTTGCTACCTGCCTCGCGAAACTTGAACCTATATTACCTCCCAGGCCAACGTTAATTCCTGCCTTCTTTAACATATGGTGGATAAGCAGCGTGGTGGTTGTTTTTCCATTGGTGCCGGTGATACATATTTTTTTCGCGTTCGTATACCTTCCGGCGAATTCTATCTCACTTATCACAGGAATATTTTTATCTAATAGCTTTTTAATCAGGTCTGAATTGTCAGGTATCCCGGGGCTTTTAATCACCTCGTTAGCATTGAGGATTTTTTCTTCCGTATGCATGCCTTCCTCAAAATCAATCTTTGATAAATTCAATTCTACCCTGTACTTGTCTTTTATTTTCCCTTGTTCGCTTAAGAACACATCAAATCCTTGCTGCCTCGCAAGCACAGCTGCACCTGTCCCGCTTTCACCGGCCCCAAGTATTACTATGCGTTTATTATTATTCACCCTGATTATTATTTATTTGTATTAAGGTCTACACCTTATTGCTGTTAATATTTATTGATTGCCACTCCACCTCTTCCATATTTCTTTATTCTTTCTAACGCCTCTGTTTTCATTGCCTCTTGCCACCATTCCCTACCTCAACTTTAATGTTATAAAACAAACAATAGCCAGGAGTATCCCAATGATCCAGAACCGGGTAACGATCTTGCTTTCATGGTATCCTGATTTTTGGTAATGATGATGCAAAGGCGACATTTTAAAAAGCCTGTTGGCCTTGGCATAGTCAAGTCCAAACTTTCGCTTTCGGTATTTGAATACGCCCACCTGCAACATCACCGAGAGGTTTTCCACTAAAAAGATTCCACACAGGATTGGGATTAATAATTCCTTTCGTACCATGATTGCGAAGGCTGCTATAATGCCACCAAGAGGCAGGCTCCCGGTATCTCCCATAAAAATTTGTGCAGGGAACGAATTATACCATAAGAAGCCTACAGTGGCTCCCACAAACGCACCGGCGAAAATCAACATCTCGCCTATATTTGGGATATACATGATATTGAGGTATTCGCTGAATAGTTTATTGCCCGAGAGGTAGGCGAAAATTCCCAAAACAGCGCCTATGATTGCGGAGGTGCCAGTGGCCAGTCCATCAATGCCATCCGTAATATTCGCACCATTGGAAACTGCGGTGATCAAAAAAATAACGATCGGAATAAATACGATCCATGCCAGCGAAAGGCAATTATTGCAAAACCAGGAGATCAGCTTTTCATAGTTAAATTCATGGTTCTTTACAAATGGAATAGTGGTTTTCAGCGAATGCTGAGAACGTATATAATAAGTATTGCCGTTAATTAATTCATGCTTTAATAATGTTGTATCTACATTCAAAGCCGCAGCTTCTTTGGGTGAAATAAACTGGCCGATCACTACATTTTTATTGAAGAACAAGGTGGCTCCCAGGGCAATTCCGAGGATGACCTGCCCTAAAATTTTAAATTTTCCGGCAAGTCCTTTTTTATCTTTTTTAAATACTTTAATATAATCGTCGAGAAACCCGATTAAACCCAGCCATAGGGTGCAAACCAGGATCAGGATGATATATACATTGGTGAATTTTGCAAATAATAAGGTAGGTATTACAATCGCCGACAATATGATTAATCCACCCATGGTAGGGGTTCCTGTTTTGGCTTTTTCTCCATCAAGTCCTAAATCCCTGATGGTTTCTTTCACCTGCAGGCGTTGCAGTTTCTGAATCAAATTTTTCCCGAAGACTACCGTAATCAACAGCGATAAAATAACTGCCATCGCTGTGCGGAAGGATAAGTATTGGAATACTCCCACACCAGGTAAGCTGAAATGTTGCTTTAAATATTCAAATAAAAAATAAAACATCTTTAAATTGCTATATTGTTACTGTTTACTGCCTACTGCTTACTGCTTACTGCCCCCCTCAATCACTTCTGAATTCCCTATTCCTTAACTTTCCCTATTCCTACATTCTTTAATTTCTTTCGCTTCGCTATTCCTTCGCTTCGCCATTCCTTCATTTTTTACTCACTTCCGCATCATCTCAAAACATTTCTTTACCTCATCTTTATCGTCAAAATGATATTTTATACCCTTTATTTCCTGATATGTTTCATGTCCTTTACCTGCTATCAAAATAATATCGCCTTTCATTGCACCGGCCACAGCGGTTTTAATTGCAGCTTTCCTGTCGGCAATACGCAATACTTTCTTAAAATATTCACCCGCTACACCCGCCTCCATTTCATTCAGTATCTCCTCCGGATCTTCTGAGCGTGGATTGTCGCTGGTAAGAATAATCTTATCACTCAGCTCACAGGCTACCTGCGCCATCACAGGTCGTTTCGAACGATCACGATCGCCCCCGCATCCGATAAGCGTAATTAAATTTTCATTTCGTGTGCGTATTTTATTGATCGTGCTCAATACATTCTTTAAGGCATCCGGTGTATGCGCATAATCTACTATTGCAGTAATTTTGGTCTCCGACCGGAAATAGTCGAACCTCCCATTTACGGGTTGTAAAGCCGATAGCGCTGCGAATAAGTCGGCCTTGTCTTTGCCTGCCAGAAAAGCACAGGCATATACCAGGCAGATATTATAAGCGTTGAACTCGCCGGTAAGCTGTACCCAGAACTCTTTACCATCAATGCTTAGAAGCATGCCATCGAAATCCTGTTCAATGATTCTAATCCGGAAATCGGCCATATTTCGCATGCTATAGCTATAGCAGGAGGCCTTTGTATTCTGCAACATCACACTTCCGTTCTTATCGTCCTTATTTACAATGGCAAAAGAATTCTCGTCCAGCTGGTCGAAGAATTTTTTCTTCGCATCGCGGTACTGCGCGAAAGTTTTATGATAATCCAAATGGTCATGTGTAAGATTGGTAAATAATGCGCCGCTGAAATTTAAGCCTGCGATCCTGTTCTGATGAATGGCATGGCTGCTGCATTCCATAAATACATATTCACATTGCTGCTTCACCATCCGGGCAAGCAATTCATTTAATGCAATGGCATCAGGGGTCGTATGCGTAGAAGGAATGGCCAGGTCATTGATTTTATTTTCAACGGTAGAAATCAATCCTGTGATATGACCGAAATTCCGGAATAGCTGGTACAATAAAGTGGCTACTGTTGTTTTGCCATTCGTCCCCGTTACACCAATCAGTTTAATTTTTGTAGAAGGTGAACCATAAAATGAATGGGCCATAAACCCGCAGCTTTCGGAAGTATCCGCCACCTGTATATAAGTTACCTTGGCATTAATTTCCAAAGGCAATACCTCGCACACAATGGCTACAGCGCCATCTTTAATCACGTCCTCAATAAAGCGATGGCCATCAGAGACGGTACCTTTTATGGCAATAAATACGCTGCCATGAATTACTTTTCTTGAATCAATACAAATGGACGTAATTTGGATATTAGTATCACCAATGATTTTGGTGCCTGGCATGTTTTGTATGATATGATGAAGTAGAATCAATTTTTTATGTTTATGATTATTCCAGTGTCAGTTCAATAGCGATGGTCCTTATTATAGGAGTTCCGGCGGTTATACTTTGTTGTACCACTTTACCGCTCCCGGTGAGCTTCACGCTTAAGCCGAAATTTTCCAGGATATACAAAGCGTCACGGGCGCTCATCCCGATTACGTTGGGTACTTTGCTGTCATAAAGCCGGATCTCCTGTAAATTATATATGCTGTCTGTTTTAGCTGGTCTGATGAAATCACTTCCCTCATCAGCATCCTGGTAGAAATAATTAAAACCGAATGAGGCGCTGATATTTTTGAAATCATTTATGGCGCCGGCTTTGATGGGTGGGATATTGATTTTGGTATACGCGGTATCATTCACTTGTTTCTGCATCTCCGAATTCATGGAATAGATTTTATCTGCGATCTCTTTAAACACAGGCCCGGCCACAAGGGCGCCGTAATACACTCCTCCTGTTGGATTATTAATGACCACCATGCAGGTATATTTTGGTTTCTCCGCAGGAAAGAATCCGACGAAAGAGGATTGATAAACTTTCTTTGCATATCCCAGGTTCCTGTCTGCCACCTGTGCTGTGCCTGTCTTTCCGGCGATGGTATAATTCGGATTTTTTAAAGTATGTGCAGTGCCGTGCTCAACAACACCGGTTAATAAGGGCATCAGCTTCTGTAAGGTAGCATCGCTGCAGATCTTTTCATTTAGTACTACCGTATTAATAATTTCCGATTTCTTCCCGATTGATTTTAATTCTTTTACCAGAAGTGGTTTTACCATTTTGCCATTATTGGCGATAGCATTATACAGTGTGATCATTTGCATTGGTGAAACATTAATTTCATAACCAATACTTAACCATGGTAAGGAAGTGCTATACCATATTTTTTTATCTGCCGGTGTTTTTACCAGGGGTGTGGCTTCACCATTAATTTGTAATCCCAGTTTTTTATTCAGGCCAAGCTGGATCAGGTGATCGGTGAATTGTGATGGATTTTTTGCATATGCCTTAGTAATAAATTTGGAAATAGCCACATTGCTCGATTTTTCAAACGCCCGCTGAAGCGTTAGAATTCCGTATCCACCGGCTTCCGAATCTTTCATCACCCGGTCGCTGTATTTTTTTCCCCGCCTTCCGTGCTGGTGCTGTCGGTTGTTTCAGCCAGCCCATCTTCCAAAAGGCACATTACAGAAACAAGCTTAAAGGTAGATCCGGGTTCGGTATTATCGCCTATCGCATAATTGAAATCTTCAATAAATACATCTTCCGACTTCCTGCGTAAATTGGCTATGGCTTTAATCTCACCTGTGGCTACCTCCATTAGAATGGCGCAGCCGTGGTCGGCTTTATTCTTTTCCAAAGCGGTCATCAGGGCGTGCTCTGCCACATCCTGAAGATTCACATCCATGGTGCTCACAATATCTTTTCCGTTCTCTGGCTCAATTTCGTTCTCATCATTCAGGGGCATCCATACGCCGCCAGAAATTTTGCGCATAAGCCGCTGACCATTGGTCCCGCTGAGTACCCCATCGAACGCGCCTTCCAGCCCTACCCGGGTATTGTCCTCGTTTTTATAACCTATTGTACGCATCGCCAGGTGCCTGAAAGGCATCATACGCATGCTCTCCTGTTCCACCAGGAAGCCACCTTTATAACGTCCTCCGCGAAATATGGGGAAGGTTTTTAATTGCTTTACATAATTATAATCGATCTTGTTCTTAAACAGAAAATAACGTTCCCCCCGATTACGTGCATTGGTAAGAATTGTCCGGTATTCTTCGGCTGATTTATCCTTAAACAGGTTACTGATTTTTGCGCTTAACTCGCTGATGCTGTCATTGAATATTTTGTTGGTGATTCCTTCGGCTTTTAAATCAAGACGGATATCATAAATGGGTATGGAGGTAGCCAATAAATTTCCATTACAATCCAGTATATTGCCTCTGATGGCTTCAATATTTTTAATGTTTACAAGGCTGTCAGCCCTGCCTCTCCATACACTGCCTTCAATCACCTGGATCTTAAATGCATAAAACATTATGGCAAATGCAAAGAAGCATAGCAAACCAAAGGTGAGCCATACACGCCATAATATATCTTGCTTTACGTTCATTTTATTTTATATACAATACACTTTAAGCTTACATCTAACTTTTATCTGATAATGATTGCAGCTTAATTTTTTATTTGGTGGCATGGGTGGCTTTTAGCTTAAACGCGGGTTCCCTTAATTCTTTCAATCCTGTCCCTTCCAGTTTTTTAGCGATATCGGTCTGCATGCTCTCCTTCATCAATTCGGCTTTGGTGCTTAAATATTCGCTTCTTAATTCTTTTATTTCTTTATTTAACTTTTCGGAATTGCGTACTACACGTTCAGCATATTGCTGCAAACTGATATAGAATACTACCATCACAAAAACAAAAAGTGTAAACGGAAGCCATTTGGAAGCGTCTTCCCGCTTAAAGAAATAGGATTTCTCCTTAGAAGCTCTTTTGGCTTTTTCTTTTAGGGGCGCCGAACTTCCTTCAATACCTTTAGAGATAGTGATGGTAGGCTCATGCTCTTTTATTTTCACCTCATTCATATTTTCTCGCCGATTCTTAATTTGGCGCTACGGCTACGGCTGTTTGCCTGCTGCTCTTCCGGGCCGGCCTCCGTCGGCTTTTTATTTATTGCTTTCATTAAAGTCAGCTTATTGCCATAAAAATCTTTTTCATCGTCGCCGCTGAAATTTCCTTTCTGTATAAAATTCTTTACCAACCTGTCTTCCAGGCTATGATAGCTGATTACCACCAACCTGCCGCCCGGCAGAAGAGCTTCCGCTGTTTGTGAAAGAAATTTCTGGAGTACAAGAAGCTCCCTGTTTACTTCAATTCGCAATGCCTGGAATACCTGGGCCAGGTATTGATTTTCCTTCCATTTAGGCACACAGGCCTTAATTATTTCTTTTAGTTGAAATACCGTATGTATCGAATCTTCTGAACGATTTGAAACAATGGTATGCGACAAATTATAGGTATTATTGATTTCCCCGTAAATCCTGAAGATGCGAATCAGGGCTTCCTCAGAATACGTGTTAATAATCTTTCGCGCGTTTAATGATTGGTTGGAATCCATCCGCATATCAAGTTCTGCATCGAAACGAAAGCTGAAGCCACGGGCCGCGGTATCAAACTGGTACGATGAAACACCCAGATCTGCAAGGATGCCATCCACCGGAAAAAGTTGTAAATAATGGAGGTGATTATTCATGAACTCAAAATTCTGATTGATGAAAATCAAACGGTCATCGTCAATGATATTTTTCATGGCGTCTTCATCCTGGTCAAAAACAACTAATTTCCCCTTTGCTCCCAAATGCTTTAATATTTCCCTGCTATGGCCGCCGCCGCCATAAGTAACATCGACATAGATGCCATCACTTTTTATTTTAAGCGCCCCAATGGATTCGTCCAACATTACAGGGGTATGAAATTGCGTCATTCGAATGCAGTAAATTCTTTTTTAACAGGTTCTAAAAAACTATATTCCGGTGCCTTTCATCACCTTTTCCGCCAATGCACTATAATGCTCCGGATTTTTATTCATTTCAGCCTCATAACTTGCCTGATCCCATAGCTCAATTTTGGAAGAATTGGTTACAAAAACCACATCATTTTTCAGCCCCCCATATTCCTGGAGGTTTTTTGGGATTAATATCCTTCCGTTGGCATCAATGCTTAAAATATTAGCCCCTCGGTTAAAGAGCCTCAGAAATTCCCGGTTCTCTTTAATAAAGGTATTCAGCTTATTCAATTCTGTAGTGATCCTGCTCCATTCTTCCTTGGTATATAGTACAAGGCATTTTTCAAAGCCGCAATTAACTATCAGCTCCTGCTTACTATCATCAGGCAATTGGCCAAGAAGTGCTTTTGGGAGCATGATACGCCCTTTAGCATCCATTGTACAATTAAACTCCCCGATAAAATGAACCATTTTGATAATTTATTCCTTTATAAAAATCAAATGTAGAGTATTTTTTACCACAAATTACCACTTTGTCCCACATTTGTGGATAAAATACACTTATACACAGGATTTTGTGGACATTGGAAATCTATCTTTATCCCCACCAATATCCATATTTTTGGAAAAAGCACCCAGATCCAGAAAGGAAATTGAGCATGGGAATCCATTCGGTGGTCCAGGAAAATATGTGAAAGATTAATAAAAAAAGAAAGGGAACTTCAGAAGCTAAAATCCAAGTGGCCGCTTGCCATATTGTTCAATGTTTTTAAAATAAGCATCACTTTCACTATGGCGGTAGAAATTGTAGTACATTGATTGGGTAAACTTATTACCGTACCATCCACCCAGGTTGAGCCATAAGCAAATTCCAAAACCAAAGAAAAGAAGCATGCCATAGATGCGACCTTTCCATTGATCAAGCGGTATAATATAATTCGTAAATCGCACCAGGTACATTAGCATTGGAATGAATACGGGCTGATAAATCCGGGCAATATTCACCCCACGTAATTGCCAGTAGCTTTCATACGTGGGGGCGAGGTTAAGAAAGAGCCAGAGCCATAAAATACCAAGGAAGATGGAAACTTCAATTCTGTTCAATTCGAATTTATAAATGCTTCTGGCAAAAACATATACTAATAAAAACAGAGAAGGGAGAATAAAAAAGCTCGTATTGAATAGATTTTCAAAAAATATATCAGGCAAAGCAATAATATGCCTGCCAAGATCTGCCAGGCTAAAATTATTAAAATAGGAGGAAAATATTACTTTATACAGATCTTTGTTGTTGTTGTGGAATAAGGCCCCATAGGATTGCAGTGCGAGCTCCACCAAAACCTGCGGCAGGAACATGATGAAAGCTGATAAGATGGCCCTGGAGTATTCCTTTCGGAAAATGTAAAAGAAGAAGATTGCAGGAATGAACATGATAAACAAATCATACCCGGTAAAAAGAAAGCCAATAAGCAACCACAAATAAATTGATTTTTTTAAAGGAATGCCAGCCTCGAGTCTGGTCATGATAATGTATACAAAGACACAGATGGGGAAAATGGTATTTTGCGCAAAAGGAGAGCCGATCCAATACATTATCCCGGTATAACTGCCGGCCAGCAACATCCCTGCATAGGCGGCCGCCATACCATAGGTTTTCTTAATATGGTGAATTAAAAACAGGAAGGTGAAAATAGTAAGTAGGAAACAGGTGAATTCGCCTCCCCAATAAAATCCGAGTAAGAGAAAAAAAGGATAACCTGCAATATATAAGCCTACTCTTCGTAAAGTCAATCCATACTTCCATTCCTCCTTTGGTTTTACTCCGCGCAACATTTTATAATTCATCTCGTAATGAATATCGTCGTAGTTGGTGATATAGCCATGCATCATATGAGGATTGGCCAGCGTAGCAGCATACACCGACATATTACCGCTGTTAAGCCACATTTGAAGCACAAGGATTAAGGTGGCCGTTCCAAGAAAAAGATTATATTTTGTAAAAAATTTCATTCTCTTTTATCCAGGAATTATAATTGGAAATTAATCTAGGAGTGAAATCTCTTCCAACACTTCCTCGGTTTCTTCAACCATTATTTTTATTGGAGGTTCATCGGAAAAGTTCATCAGTGGCATTTCATTGATACGGTATTTTTCCAGGCCCAGTGTTTCAAATTCATCGAGCACTTGCCTGTTGATATTGATCCTGTATTTTTTGGAGAGGAGCTCTACCATCATATTATCCTGGGGGTGATTAAGCAGCAATTTGAAATTGCAATTGCCAGGATTATTCCTTGCAATATTTTCAATGCCATCAATCAAAGGCAATGTGATTTGCAGCGAGGATAATTGCAAGAAAAACTGCTTCATCATTTTATCTCTTACATCTCCCAGGTGCTCCACCGAACTTATCTTAAATTCATTTTCTGTTTCCGAACCCCACCGTTGCGTGATCCGCCCTTTGATTAATAAAAAATTATTGGGTTTGAAACGGTTCCCAAAGCTCTCGAAATCTTTATTAAATAGTTTAATTTCAAGCACGTTATCATAATCTTCAATGACCACTTTAAGCCATGGCTTATTGGTCGTTTTTGTCATACGGTCTTCAGTAAGCGTAACAATCCCGGCAATAACGAATTCACTGTCTTTTTTAGCTTCCAACGCCACTTTCACCGCGCTGATGTTTCCCTTGGTGAAATGTTTAATCTCAAATTTAAAATCATCCAAGGGGTGGCCACTGATATACATGCCCACCACTTCACGCTCTTTTTTCAATTCATCCAGCCTGATCCACGGATCGCATTTGGGTAGCATGGGTTCGGCTAATGACGGGGCATCGCTGTTGCCTCCGAATAAGCTGGCCTGGTTACTGTTCACGCTCTCCTGCTTATTGGCGCCATAGCGTAAAGCTTTCTCAATGGTATTGGGTTCTCTTTCGTTATTTTCTGGGAAGAAATACTGGTGCCGGTGTGTATTGGGAATGCTATCAAAGGCTCCCGACATTACCAGGGGTTCGAGCACTCTTTTATTGATGCTCTTTAAATTAACACGTGATGTTAAATCGAAAATACTTTTATAAATTCCATTGGCTTTTCTTTCTTCGATAATGGCCATCGATGGATTTACTCCCACACTTTTTACGCCTCCCAGTCCGAAGCGAATGGCTCCTTTTTTATTTACTGTAAATAGTAAATTAGACTCATTGATATCGGGCCCGAGAACCTGTATATTCATACGCTTGCACTCTTCCATGAAGAATGCCACCTTCTCAATATTATCTTTATTATGGGTA
>JBBRJE010000036.1:0-13957 GCA_038219845.1 Bacteroidia bacterium | reverse complement strand
TCTACTATCTACTATCTACTATCTACGATTCACCCCACCTTCCCACTCCCAAATTCCGCCTGCCAATCAGTAACGCCACCAATAAGGTTTCTTACTTTGCTAAAGCCGTTTTGTAGGAGGTATGCTTTAGCGGTGGCGCTTCTTCCTCCCGATTTACAATGCACAATTATTTCTTTATCCTTCAGGTTCCCCATTTCCAGCATGGCTTCCGGCAGAGTATCGAGCGGTATTAGTTTTCCGCCGATATTGAATTCATCAAATTCATATTGTTGACGCACATCGATTATATTCAGCTTTTCGCCTTTATCCATGCGTTCTTTCAATTCTTTTATAGTGATATCTTCCATTATTGTATTACAAATTTTGTTGTATAATTTTGATTTAAAGCCGGGTCGAAAATATTTAAAATATAAATACCTTCGCTGAGTTCATGTACATCAAGAATCCTGTTTTGCATCGGCCCTTCTTTAATTGTTTTGCCGTTCATATCCATAATCCTGAATAAATTATTTTCATTTTCATCCATCGCAATATAAAGCAGTGCATGGGCAGGATTTGGATAAACAGAAACAGGCTTGGCATAGTTTGAATTTGCTGCTTTAATGCCGACAGCCTGAAGCTTGCCTACTACCGGCCGCATCATCACCGTACCTGCAAAGCGACTGATATCCCAGCTTCCGGAGGCGTTATAATACATATCCGGATTGTAGGCCACACCGAAGTTATCAGGGTAATTCATATCCAGCCCGATATTAAGCATAAAGGTGCTGCTTTGCCGCCATCCAATATAAAACTTCCCTTTGGGAATAAACCTCGGGGTGTCGAGCTTGAATCGTATAAAACCACCCAAGGCATTGCGATAAGAATAGTCGTGCTCGGGTGAGGTCACGGTTTGATAATGAATAGTTTTCTCCTGCTGGCCTCCATAGGCAATCGAGCTCCATACCATTAAAGTGAAATTATAACCCGAGTTACCCGTAAGCGCCTGGTTAAAATAAATATCAATAGCCCGGAGTGAATCATCCTTGTTACTCTCAAAGCCGAGCGCCACCTTACCGGGTCCAAAGGCAATACCATAGCCCGCTTCGGCGCTTCCATCATCATAGGAATAATAGTTTGCAAATACCTGGTCCCTGTATATGCTATCGTTCGTGCGGTGCACATCGCTTACCTCGCTGGCCGTATAAAGGCTGCGTATGGTGAGCGAATCATTGACAGCTGTAAGTGTATCTATTTTTGCGGCCAAGGGGAATGGATAGGTGATTTTTTCCGGTGTTTGATAGTTTAAGGCTCCTAGGAGGAAAGCATCAGAGGAAAGCAAAGCGTTATTACGTTTATTAAATACAAAATATTTTGAAGGAACCTGTACCGGGCTAAGCTTTAAATTCCGCACATAAAAGGACGTGCCTGTAGCATTCTCCAGCGTAGGGTTGGATAGATACTGGTTCCAGGGCATGCTATAATATCTTTTCAGAAGGGAGGTGGGGGAAGTCATAATCGTAACATCCGAATTCAGCGTATCATTGGCATTACGGTTTTTATCGATACGGATATAATCGATATTCCAATGGTTTAAATTACCGGAAAGATTAGCGTAATTGATAAAGCGGAATTGAAAGGCGCCGTGTAAATAAATTGTAGATGAAACAGGAAGTAATGCCTGTGTAAAACGGATTTCTTTTTTGCCGGTGCCCGGCTTCACCCATACGGTATTCCATTTGCCACCCGAGCTCAAAAATTGAAGAAGGAGCGAATCTTCGGCTTGGGGAGCATCACCATAGCCGCCCCTTTCATAGAAAAAGCTGAAATAAATATTATTGCCCGGAATATAACCGGCAAAATTCAAAGGTGCAGAAGTAAGCGTATCTGCCGTGCCATAGCCCTGACCGGAATTGATATTATAGGCATTACCGTTTTTATCCAGTCCGTCGAACGTGGCTACATTATAGCTCGGCGGACTGATGCAAAAACCATTATTGATGAATACATTCCTGTCGGTCCATTTGTTGGTATCAGGCACGATATGGCTGGAGGTGAAATCTTCAAAGAAAGGAAGAGAATCGAAGGTGGCATTTGTTTTATTCAATGCTTTGGCGGCATAACTCCTGTCAAGATCAGGGTGATTGAGTATAAAACTCTTTAATACGGCATTCGTTTTTAAAGGTAAAAGGCTTTGTTGTGCCTGTGAAAGGGATACGATGAAAAGTAAAGGGGTGAATATTTTTCGCAATGAAATCATATATCTTATTCGGGTATTAATAAATTCTTAAACGCTGCTGTTTTTATATTATTGTAAAATCACTCATCTTTTATCTTGAGATAAATATATATACGGTCATTCTGGTTCATCTTAATAAGGCCTGTGCTGTCGGCTTCGGGCACCTGCTTCTCCACAATTGCATTCCGCTCATTTTGCAGTTCCTCCGGCTTGAACACAGGTATCGCCAGGTTATCATACTTTATTCTTTGGAGTACTTCGTCAACAGTTTTGCCAATGAAATTAGGTATCTCAATTGAGTTCCCGCCGAATCCTTTCATTACGGTTAAATCAATGGTGCTTCCTTTAGGTATGAGTTCCCCGGCTTTCACTTCATGGGAATCAAACTCTGCTTTCACCACATAACCCTGGTGCGGACCATCGATATATATTATATTCACATTCAGGCCGCGGTTCTCAAGCTGGCTTTTGGCATTGCGCACTGAGCTTTCCCCCAGTTCGGGAAATTTTACATTGGGGGGCGTTAAGCCGTTTATCGTAAAATAAATTACCCTACCTTCCTTTACATGGCTATCTGGCTGTGGGTCTTGTTCTAAAATGCTTCCACGGCGTTTTTCATCAAAATATACCGTGTCCCTCACTTTGTATTTTAGGTTTTTTTCTTCCAGCACAGCCAAAATCTCGTTAATCGTTTTTCCCCTGAAATCAGGAACAGTGATGGCGATGCCATGGTGCGTATAGAATTGCAGGCTGAATATCCATAAGAAAAATACCCCGATGATAGCCGCTATAGCCAGGCATAAATTGAGTAAAAATCGCTTTGAGATTAAGAATTTAAAGTATTCCTTCATTCATTGCAAAGATATTGAATATAAAGAATATTAATTTGTAAAAAAAGGTATTGGAAAATGCTGCAAAAGAAAATCGCGCATTTCATATACGAAATGCGCGATTTAATATTTGTTGTTTTCTATTTAGGTATCCGAAATTATCTAACGATAAATTTCTGGGTAGTGGTGAAATTATCACCATTAAACTTAATGAAATAAACACCGGTAGCCATTCCTGAGGCATCAAAGCCAAATGAATTTAACCCGCTGGTAAAATCTTCATGGGTGAAGGTTGTGATAGTTTTTCCTAAGGCATCCACGATGCTCACCTGAATATTATGATCATTCTCCAATCCAAAATTTACAGTAGCTTTACCATTGGTAGGATTAGGAACAATTTGAATGTTTTGAACGCTGGTGGTTTGTTTGTCGATACCAAGGAATGAATGCGTGGTATACCCCGATTGCCATACTTCTTTAGTGGCTTGATCCTGTACCCAAAGTACAACCTCCAGGTCATTGAATTCTTCAACAGAATGTGAAGTGGCCAGATTTATTGGAGATTGGCCGCTTGGAGCCAAGGTATAAACACCAGGAAAGGTAAAGCTTAAATTCTTAGTGGTAGTTACATCTTTAGCCAATCCTGATAATAATGTACCATTAGCATTTGGAATCATCTTCTTCATTACATGATCAAATTCAGTTTCACCGTTGGTCTTGGCATTTTTGGTAGTTACTTTTTCACAAACAGCAGCATATAGATACAATGTATTTGAAGAAATTGCAGTTAAAGGTTTAACATTCGCAGTAATGGTAATGGTCTTGAAATTAAATGAGCTGGTACCGGTAACGGTCATGAATGCTGGTTTGGCCTGGAAATTATCGAATAATTGCGATGTAAAACTTTGAGCATTCACGTTCCAGCCTCCGTCAACTTCCATTCTTGGAATAGAGTTTACACCATAGAAGGTATAACGGGTTGCACATTCACTTGTATAATATGGGTCTCCGGTTCCTGGAAAATTACCTTGATATTTTACGGTGGTAAATTTGGATGGATCCTTTGCGTTTGTTATTGTCTTATAATTTGTATTTCCTGCTACGCAAGGGCCGCAGGTAGAAGAAGTAAACACTTCATTTAAAATTACACGTGAAGCATAATTATCAACAACATTTACCTGGATTGTAGTTGCATCATTTGTTAATTTACCATCAGCAGTGCCATTGATATTGGAAGCCCATACTTTGATCGTATAAATCCCGATAGCGGAAGGAGTCCATTTTGTAGGATGTGACAAGTTTTGAGTGCTCAAAGGGGTAATTGCAACCCCTGTACCTGCTGCAGTAACCGTTGGACCTCCATTGATTGAATAATTCAAATCAGCAGAAGTAGCCTTTGTAGAACCTAAGTTCCTGAAATCTGCGCTGATCGTGAAAGGAGCCTGGCTTAAAATAAGATAAGGAAGAGTGGAAATTTTTGTACATGATAAATCGTTTACAGGCTGGGTACCTTGTGAGAAAGTATAATAGCTGTTGTCGTCTGCGGTAAAAATATTCTGAGTAGTTTGCAATGCCCCTAAATTCGGCGAGCCTAAGATAGTATAAGCAGTAGTGGCATTGGTTTGGATACCTGCGCTTAATTTAACATTACTGGTGCATAAAGCTCCAGTAGAAGTAACGCAAAGGGTTTTCATATCCACAACATGAATATCATTGGTTGTTTCTTCCAAAACTACTGCCCAATAAGTCCAGCCATTCTGAATATTGGCCTCCCCGAAAAAGTTGAACCATATCCAGTATTGGCGGTTTGGCGCTGTACCATAAGTTTTGGTCATGATAGCGCTAGTGTATGTGGCATTAGTTTGTGGCTTTATTCCTAATATGTTTACTGAATTATTCGGGATCTGAGCACTAGGCAAGGTTAGATTTGAATAAGTAGTTGGCATTACGGTAGGAGTTCCTGCGTCAAAAGCTACGGTTCCAAAATTTCCTGCAGTGAATTTAGTAACTGAAACACCATTAAATTTGAAAGCAAAAGGAATTGTTTGTTCTGGGGCATAAGCAACAGCAGATCCTGCTCCTCCACTCCATAACGTAGTCCATCCAACATTCGAAGTTGCCGGGTATGGATTTTCTCCATCAGGGTTTAACCCACCAGGATTTTTACCTGCATTAGGATATGGGATATAATAATACTGCGCTACAGCAAATTGAATAACAATGGCTGCAATAAAGGTAAGTAAAAACTTTTTCATGTGTATATGAGCTATAATTGGATTTTAGGCATGCAAGATAAAATAATAGTTTAGAAAAAAGAAAGTATTAACCAAAATGTGACAATTATAATAGGATATCCACCTATTTAGGGGATAAAAGTTTTGACACGAAATCGTTGTCTAAGGTAACAGCAGAAATATAGAAGCATTTTTCTTTTTAAACTTCGTGGCTCTTCATGTACTTTGTGTCTGCATGGTAAAGAATGCAGTTCCCTTTTAAAGTACCATCGAGACATTTATTCAATGGATACACTGAGAAATAGTAAGTCTTCAGCACCTCAAATCCGGAAATACCATTTGCCAGCTATTCATATTGGAAATCTTTGTAATTCGTTTCCTTCTTTCAAAAATAATGTTACCTTTGCAATCCATTTTTTGGAAAGTATAGATTTTAAAAATCTGCAAAACCGTAAAACACATATGGAACTTGGTATTTTAAGCATCACAGGAAGCGATACAGGCCGCAAAGCGAGCCTTAATGATGCAGTATTCGCAATCGAGCCCAATGATCACGTGATCTGGCTGGATGTAAAACAGTATTTGGCCAACCAGCGTCAGGGTACGCATAAGGCCAAAACGAAAAATGAAATTCACCGTACAACCAAAAAGCTGATGAAGCAAAAAGGAACCGGTGGAGCACGTAGAGGAAGTTTGAAATCGCCCCTGGTTAGAGGTGGTGGAAGAGCTTTTGGTCCGGTGCCCCGCGATTATTCTTTCAAGGTGAATCATAAAACCAAGCAGCTAGCCCGTAAATCTGCTTTATCCTACAAAGCAAAAGAAAATAACATTTTAGTTATCGAGGATTTCAATATGGATGCGGTGAAAACCAGCGCATATATCAATATCTTGAAAAGCCTGAATATTAACGATAATAAAAATCTCGTGTTATTGGGCGCTCATAACGAAAATATTTACCTCAGCAGCCGCAATGTACAACGCAACCAGGTGCTTTTGGCCAATGATGTAAATACCTATGCCATCTTAAATGCACAAACGCTTATTGTTACTGAAAGCGCATTGAAAGCGCTTACAGAGGTATTGGCAAAGTAATTTCGTATTATCCTCACAACATTTCCAGAATTATATAAACATATATAAAGGTTATATTTTAACTGATAGCTAAAATAAATTTCAACCATGAGTATTTTAAGAAAGCCTGTTATTACAGAAAAAGCAACAGCTAAAAGCGAAAAGCTGGCACAATTTAGCTTTAAGGTGGATATCAATGCTGATAAGCCTGCCATCAAAGCCGCGATTGAAAAAATGTACGGAGTTAATGTGATCGGAGTAAGCACCCTGCGCTATGCCGGTAAAAAAATTGTACGCTCTACCAAAAAAGGCGTGAGCTCGGGAAGAAAAGAGTCATACAAAAAAGCGATCATCACTTTACGCCCCGGACAAACCATTAATTTCTTTGAAAACGTTTAATACTTTAACCAGATAAAAAAAGTAAAGCCATGCCGGTAATAAAATTAAAACCCACCACAGCGGGTACACGCCATAAAATAAAAAATTCCTATGTTGAAATTACTACCAACATACCGGAGAAAACATTGCTGATGCCTGTTCGCAAGTCAGGTGGTCGTAACCAGACAGGTAAGATGACCATGCGTTATATCGGTGGCGGACATAAGAAGCAATACCGTATGATCGACTTCAAACGCGACAAGCACGGCGTTCCTGCCACAGTAAAGTCGGTTGAGTATGATCCAAACCGTACCGGCTTCATTGCCCTGATCATTTATGCAGATGGAGAGAAGCGTTATATTCTTGCACCTCAGGGTTTGAAAGTAGATCAGAAAGTGATGAGTGGCGCAGGTATATCACCCGAAATTGGCAATGCCATGCTCTTAAGCGAAATTCCATTGGGCTCTATCATACATAATATTGAACTGAACCCCGGACAGGGAGCAAAGATTGTTCGCAGTGCCGGAGCTAGCGCACAGCTGGCCGCCAGAGATGGTAAGTATGCAACGATAAAATTACCTTCCGGTGAAACCCGCAATATATTGGTAACCTGTATGGCTACCATTGGTACCGTAAGTAATGGCGATCACCAGTTGGAACGTAAAGGGAAAGCAGGGGCTACCCGCTGGAAAGGACGCAGACCACGTGTACGTGGAGTTGCAATGAACCCGGTAGATCACCCAATGGGTGGAGGAGAAGGAAGAGCATCCGGTGGTCATCCACGCTCACGCAAAGGATTGAAATCAAAAGGACTGAAAACACGCTATCCTAAAAAAGCATCAAACAGAGTAATTGTAGAACGTAGAAAGAAATAATTTCATTGCCCGCGGTTTTAACCGGGGGAGGTTAAAATGGTGCCGGTTAAACCGACACAAATAAACAAATTTAAATATGCCAAGATCATTAAAAAAAGGGCCATTCATTGATTATCACCTGATGGAAAAAGTGGTGAAGAATATTGAAGCCAAAAAGAAAACCGCAATCAAAACCTGGAGCCGCAGGAGCTTAATCATTCCTGATATGGTAGGGCAAACATTTGCTGTGCATAACGGGAATAAGTTTATCCCTGTTTATATAACAGAGAATATGGTAGGTCACAAATTAGGAGAATTTGCACCCACCCGCACATTTAAAGGTCATCCTGATAAAAAAGGTAATTAATAACTAAACTCCATAAAGAAGATAATATAATGGAAGCCGTAGCTCGTTTAAATAATTGTCCCAATAGCGCCCGTAAGATGCGCCTGGTTGCCGATAATATAAGAGGCATTAAAGTAGAAACTGCCCTTAGTATTTTGAAATACAGCCCTAAGAAAGGCTATGCACCCTATATGTATAAGCTGTTAAAATCAGCGATTGCAAATTGGGAGCAAAAAAATCCAACCGATCGTAATCTTATTGATGCATTGGTGGTAAAAACTGTATTCGTAGATGCCGCGGCGATGGAAAAGCGCATGCTTCCTGCCCCACAGGGAAGAGGCTATAGGATTCGCAAACGTACAAATCATATAACAATAGTAGTAGATACAAAATAATATAACATGGGTCAGAAAGTTAATCCAATTGGTTTACGCTTAGGTATCATCCGCGGATGGGACAGCAACTGGTACGGTGGTAATCACTACGCCGACAAAATTATCGAGGATGAAAAAATCCGCAAATACCTTTTGGTACGTGTACCTAAAGGCGGTATCGCACGTTCTGTGATTGAGCGTACCCTGAAGCGTATCACCATCACCATCCATACCGCACGCCCCGGGATCGTTATCGGTAAAGGCGGACAGGAGGTGGATAAGATCAAAGAAGAATTAAAGAAGCTTACCAAGAAGGAAGTTCAGATAAATATCTACGAGGTAAAAAAGCCTGACCTTGATGCTAAGCTGGTTGCAGATAATGTAGCCTCACAGCTCGAGGCCCGTATCTCTTTCCGTAGGGCCGTAAAGTCGGCCATTGCAGCAACCATGCGCGCTGGTGCAGAAGGAGTGAAGATACGTGTCTCCGGCAGGATTGGTGGAGCGGAAATGGCCCGTTCAGAACAATATAAGGAAGGAAGGACCCCATTGCATACATTACGTGCCGACGTGGATTATGCATTGAGCGAAGCACTTACTGTTTATGGTAAACTGGGTGTGAAAGTATGGCTTTGCCGTGGAGAGATCTATGGTAAGCGCGATCTTTCTCCCAATGTAGGAATGGAAGCCCGCAATGAAGGTGGTAACACCCAAGGCGGTTTCCGTGGAAGAGACAGGAGTGATGATAGAAGAGACAGACCCGATCGCAGAAGTGGTGGCGGTGGCGGCGGTGGCGACCGTAGGGGTGGTGCCGGAGGTGGTGGCGACCGCAGAGGTGGTGCCGGCGGAGCTGGTGGCGGTGGCAACAGAGGCGGAGGAGGCGGTGGTTTCAAACGATAGAATAAAATTTAAATTATATACCGGATCCATAGTGCATGCTATGGATCTTTTTTTTGTTCCCGATTATTCAAAAGATAGTTAATGGAGCCCCTGGGATTTGGCGAATGTTTTTTAAAGCCTTATACTTGAAGATAATCGTACCTTTAAAAGGGAAATTATAAAACCTGGAATTGATCTTTCAAATGAGTAGTATTTTAAAAATATTTTTTGGCCTGGCTTTTTTTGTAGTTTTCTTTTCCTGTAGAAAAGATAATGAAATAAAAGTACCGTCGTTTACAGCGCAGGAAATTTTAAACCGCTATGTGAACCTCCCGGCCAACCCGATGAATTATAGCTCGCCGGCGTTGCCCTCATTTTTCAATAATGCATTTATTACAATTCAAAATAATACCCCAGCGGATAATCCTGTCACGGATTGGGGCGCGACGCTTGGCAGGGTTATTTTTTACGACAAGCTTGTATCCTTGAATAATAGTATTTCCTGCGCCTCCTGCCATCAGCAGCAATTCGGTTTTACCGACACGGCCCGTTTGAGCGCCGGGTTTAAAGGCGGTGCCACCGGCCGTCATTCCATGTCGTTGCTTAATGCAGTTTACTATTCTAATGGACGTTTCTTTTGGGATGAAAGAGCCGCCAGCCTGGAAGACCAGGTGGTGAAACCGATCCAGGATAAAGTGGAAATGGGGATGAATCTGGACACCCTGGAAAAAAGGATGCAAAGCACGGAATACTATCCTCTGTTGTTTCGCTATGCATTTCATACAGATAAAATAAGCCGCGAAAATATCGCAAAAGCCCTGGCCCAATTTGTGAGGTCCATGGTTTCATATAAATCAAAATATGATGAAGGCCTCTCGCTCTCGGGCAACAGGCTTATTAATTTTTCTAATTTCACCCCTGAAGAAAATATAGGCAAAAATATTTTTATGACCAATACCAATGTTAATTGCTCCGGATGTCATAATACTGATGCATTCATTATGGATAATCCGCGGAATAATGGAATCAATACCACCAATATGGATTCCGGCATTTTTGTACATACCCAAAACGCGAATGATATCGGGAAATTTAAAGCACCTTCATTAAAAAATGTAGCCCTGCGCGGCCGCTATATGCATGATGGAAGCATTAGTGGATTAAGCGCAGTTTTGAATCATTATAATATAGATATCAAGCCCAATCCCAACCTCGATAATCATCTGAAAGATATAAACGGAAACCCGGAGTCAATGAATTTAAGTGGGGCCGAATTAAATGCACTTATAGCATTTCTTGAAACGTTAACCGATAAAAAGATTATTACAGATGAAAAATTCAGCAATCCTTTCCGGTAATATTCGCAGTACTATTTAAATCAAGCAAGCGCTACTAATGCAAACGTACCTCTGGATAAATATTTTATTGATTTCAATACCTTTGGCGTTCTCATTCTCGAAGAAGCTCGCTTTCTATAAAGTTTTTATTTACCTGTTGCCCGCAATCCTTATTCCTGCAGCCCTTTTCCTGACCTTGGATTATTTTTTCATGGTATGGAAAATTACCGGATTTAATGCCGGTTTTGTTACCGGCATCTATTGGTTCTCTCTCCCTTTTGAAGAGGTTTTATTTTTCATTACAATGCCATGCTTCAGCATATTTATTTATACCTGTATAAAAATTTTTTCTGAAAAAGATAAATTAAGAGCCGCGCAAAAATTACTTACGGCTTTTTTTTTACTTATTTCTCTGCTTCTTTTTTTTGCTTACCCTAAACACCTCTTTACAGCAATCATATCTTTGTTAACGTCATTCCTGCTTATCTGCCATTCCTGGATTTCCCGGACTAAGTCATTAAGCATCTTTTATCTTGTATTTTTTACCTGCTTGGCACCCTATATAATTATTAAATTTATTTTGATTTCAATGTCAGTAATTTGGTATGATCCAATGGGTATCACAGGCATAAAGATATTCCTTGTTCCGGTGGAAGAGATACTTTATTTCCTAAGTTTATTTTTAATGAATATAGGAATTTTTGAATATGCAAAGAAGACATTTAGCAAAGGAAAGTCGACAGAACCCACTGAAAGTTCAACAATTATCAGGCCAGTGCCCACTAACCCCTAACCACTGTTCACACTTAATGCTTATGCCTTCTTCTTTTTATCATTCCACCTTTGGTATCTTTAATGCTATTCATCACCACAAAGGCAGCAGGATCAATCTTCTCGATCTCGAAATTTAATTTGCTGATCTCTAATCGTGTGATCACAGTATAAATAATATCTACATCATCGAGGTCTCTGCGTTCACCATAGCCTCTTTTACCTTTATACATAGTAACCCCACGGCCTAATTTTTTTATGATTGTGGTTCTTATTTCTTCGCTATAGGCCGAAACAATAGTCACACCTGTATTTTCTTCGATGCCTTCAATTACCAAATCCAGTGTTTTAGATGCAGCAAGGTAAGTTACCATTGAGTATAGCGCCGTTTCAACCGATAAATAATACGCAGCGGTAAGAAACACGATAATATTCACCATGATTATAATATCGCCAATGGTAGTCCCCAACCTTTTACTAAGGGCAATCGCAAGAATTTCTGTACCATCCAGCACTGCGCCACCTCTTACAGCGAAGCCAATCCCAAGGCCAAGGAAAAAGCCTCCGAATACCGCAACCAATAATTTATCATGCGTGATTTCCGGGAAATGAACCAGGGCAATCACAATCGCCAGTCCGGTGATAGCGAGTGCCGCCCGCATAGCAAATTGTTTTCCGATAATCGAATATCCTAAAATAATGAAGGGAATATTCACCGCAATAAGTAAAATGGATAAGGGAATATTATGCAATTCTGAAATCAATAGCGCCACACCGGTAGCACCCCCGTCAATGAAATTAGTAGGGAGTAAAAAGCTTTCCAGGCCAAAGGCTGCAGAGAAAATTCCGAGGGTGATAAGGAACGAATCCTGAAAAAAATTAATAATGATTATTCGTAATCGTCTAAGTCCGGTAGCGAGTTCATACCTTGTAAAATGTTGCCCGGGGCTGAGGCTTTTATTCTTACTCCGGAGAATTGTTTTGCTTACTATTTGCGCCAGGAAAGGGTTCATGAGATAGAAACTTTACAAATATAATTCTTAATGTTTAGTTGCTTATAATTAATTCGTATTTAGGTCTCCCTATTATTGCAACCTATATGAAATCTTACGTTAATGCAATGTTTCAATTCCTTATTATTCACAATTAATCCATCTTCAAAATGAAAAGAGTTTATTACCCATTATTATTATTATCCTTATTGTTTTCCCAAAGTTCTGCAGCCCAGGGTTTATGTCATGCAAGCTTTTATATTGACAGCATTGCATCCAAACCCAGCTATGATGGCAAGTGTGTTTTAAATATCAATGAAAAAATTACCAATAACGTGATTCCGTTACATCCGGCCGCTTTACCCGGTGGATTGTATTTCGTATTTGGTTACCGCTGGAAACAATTCAGCTGTCCTGAAATTTATTAAGGAATAAGCTAGACAATAAATATCTAACAGTCACCGGTAGAAATCTAATCTAAATTCACTACTGATAATAATCCTGCAAGAAGCTTTGCAGGATTTTTTATTGAGGAGCGGTTAAAGATCATCAATCAATTTCTTTCACATCATCCACCTTTAAATCCTCGGGATTGATTTTTATAAATGCAAGCGCCCCCAAAGATGCACCCATCAACGATCCGGCGAGATAGATCCAAATTTGGGACCAGGCAAAAGTTTTCTGTAGACATAATCCTAACGCTACCGCAGGGTTATAGGCGCCGCCCGAAAATCTGCCGATGGTTAATGCCATAGCCAATACCGTAGCGGCAATAGCCAGACCGTAAAAGCCATTGCCTGCGTTATCTTTGGATGACGCTACATTAAGCACTACATAAGCCAAAGCGAACGTACCTAAGATTTCGGCAATCAATCCTGCGGTGATCCCTTCATTGCGGATGAATTCAGTGCCGGGGCCCTCCACCTTAAAAATATAAGTAACGATTAAGGCTCCCACCATACCACCGGAAATCTGCGCTATCCAGTACCAGATCGCTTCTTTTATTTTTATATGCCGTCGTATCATAATAGCTATCGTCACCGCAGGGTTATAATGCGCTCCGGATACATGCCCGCCTGCATAAATCATTCCCATGAGGGAAAGGGAAGCGCCGATACTGCCATAGAGGGCAGTTCCCATCACAAGGAACATGGTGCCAATAAATTCAGTAATATATTTGTTCATGAAAAAAGAATTGAATGCTTTATCAGGATTCTAAAAAAAACATAATCTCACCTAAGAAGGTCACGGAGTTGTCCACAAATTAGTTTTAAGTTTTTTAGAGGAATTACGATGCATTCTTAATATTTGTAAAAATAAGATGGCGGAGCCGTTTAATTTTATATTTTTGTTGCAATTCATTCCTAAACTCTATTATCATGAAGTATTTTCTTATTATCCTTTTTACAACATTTACATTCAATAGCTTCGCCCAGGCGCCTTCGAAAATGCGTGGTTCCGAAAGCACCACCCCTAAAGGTGTGACAACAACAACCAAGCCTGCCACCACTGCCGGCGCCGTTCAAAATAACGCGGTGAGCTGGGAGCCCATTATTGAAATGGAAGGAAATATTTACACCTCCTATATTTATGCGGCTTCCCTGATGCCTAACCGCACCCAGGACAGAGACGAATATAAAGGCGATAAAAACGGGCAGATCGGCATTAAGGTGAGG
>JBBRJE010000035.1:0-13972 GCA_038219845.1 Bacteroidia bacterium | reverse complement strand
TGGTGAAGCGCTTACCCCCGAATATAAGGATTATATGCTGGAGGTTCGCGCCAATGCACAGGCCCTGGCCCAGGCGATGGTGGACAAAGGATATAAGATTATCAGCGGGGGCACCGACAATCACCTGATGCTAATCGACCTACGTACAAAATTCCCTGAACTGCATGGCAAGGCAGCAGAAAACGCGCTGGTTAATGCCGGTATTACTATTAACAAAAATATGGTGCCATTCGACAGCCGAACCCCGTTTACAGCCAGTGGCATACGTTTGGGAACCTCGGCCATCACATCCCGGGGCATGAAGAAGGAGCATATGGAGGAGATTGCCCTGCTCATTGATCGCGTTCTGGCCAATGCAAAGAATGAGACGGAAATTGAAAAAGTAAAAAATGATGTCCACGAGCTCATGACTCAATTTCCATTATACAGCTAAAGCGCGCCGCTATCTCTACATGAAATATATTTTAATTTTAATTTTGACGATCTCGGTCGTTTCATGCAGTTTTTTTAACCAGCGTAGCGCCATTTCTTATAACGACAAGATCATCCATTTGCAAACAAAGATTCAGCTCAAGCTGGATGCCCTCGGGGCTAGCTTTATAACCAGGGATTCAGTCTTGATGTTCAATCGCATTGCAGAATTGCAGAACACCACTGACAGCAGTATTGCCGCCCTGGAAGGCCTGGATGGTTTTGATGGGAGCACCGAATTGAAAGACGCAGCCCTGAATGTATTTAGATTCTATAAGCGGCTGGCCTCCACAGAATTTCAGGTGGAAGTAAATGTACTCACAAAAGATTCCATCACGGAAGAAGATAAAAAGGTGTTAACTGAAATCGACGAACGTACTGCTGCCGATGAGAAAAAGCTCGATGATGCCTTGTTAAGGGCCCAAAATAATCTGGCTTCGAAATATCATTTCAAGCTGAAATATTCCAATTAATAAACGTCTGATACGCTAAGGTCTGCAGCTGAGATGCCCGATATTCAAACCTTAATTCTTCTTTTTTTATCAGGCTGCCTGGGTGGCTTCTTTGCAGGCTTATTAGGCGTTGGCGGAGGAATGGTTTTTATCCCTGTGCTTGCCTGGTATTTTACACGGGAAGGATTAACGGACCCGGATCTTACCAGGGCCTTCCTGGCCAATTCCTTTTTCGCCATTATTTTTTCAGGTCTCAGCGCCAGCGTCAGGCTTTACAGGATGGATCGCTTTTACCCGAGGCCCGTGCTGCTTACTTCCCTGGGCGCCGTAGCCAGCTCTCTGCTTGTATCCTGGCTTATCGGTCAGGGCCAATGGTATGATAAGAAAACATTTGCGATTTCTTTTATCATCGTTTTAATATTCTTAAATATCAGGCTTTATATCAACCGCGAGAAAGAAACGGCATTGAACGCGGATTCATTTCCTAACTTTAAATTTATTTTTATCGGGTTAATCACCGGAGCATTTGCTGCATTATCGGGCCTCGGTGGCGGCTTTGTCATGGTCATGCTTTTTGTGCAATGGCTTGAGATTGATATCAAGCAATCCACCTCCATTTCCAATGGCGCCATCCCATTGATATCTATCCCGCTGGTGATTTATTATATGATTCAGCAACCCCTGAATTTTCCTCCACAACTTTTTCATATCGGGTATATTGCTTTATATACAATGCTTCCTATTATTGCGGGGGTTGTATTATTTTCGCCGCTAGGCGTAAAGACAGCAGCCAGGCTGCAACCCAAAACAATTAAAATGATATTTATTTTTGTAAGTCTGATGATCATCATTAAAATGCTTTTGCAATTCACCTGAGCATGATTTTAAGCATCGAATCTTCCACCGCCAATTGTTCTGTTGCATTGCATGATATGGACGGAAAGCCTATCGCGCTGAAAGAACAGAATCAACATAATATACATGCGGCTGCATTATTTATTTTTATAGATGAATTAATAAAGGAAAATCATTATTTGTTTTCTGATCTTAAGGCGGTGGCTGTAAGCAAAGGTCCGGGCTCTTATACCGGCCTGCGCATCGGCGTGAGTGCAGCCAAAGGCTTGTGCTATAGTTTAGGGATACCCTTGATAAGCGTGAAAACATTGTCCGGTATGGCATGGATCGCGAAACAGCAGATCCAATCGGAACAGGCGCTCCTTATTCCAATGATAGATGCCCGCCGGATGGAAGTATACAATGCCGTATATGATATGGATCTTAATGAAGTTGTGGCCACCCGCGCTACCATTATCGATGAACAGGCATTTACGGAATTTCAAAAAAGGGAGCTTTATTTTTTTGGTGACGGAATGCCCAAATGCCGGGAGATATTAACCATGGCTGCAAAGCCAACGGTAACGCCACCCTCAGAAGGATTCCATATTTTTTTTTTAGAAGAGCTCATGGCATCGGCCAAAGGTATAGGCCCCCTTGCATTTCAGAAATATACAGCCGGTGAATTTGAGGACCTGGCTTACTTTGAACCCTATTACCTGAAAGACTTTGTCACCCAAAGCACCTTTCACGGGAAGTAACATTAAAGCGATACCTTCGTACTACAATTTCATGCAAAAATTGGTTCTCTTTCTCCTTGGTTTTTTCTCCTTACCAATACTCCATGCGCAGAGCATGGTGCAGGTGAAAGGAGTAGTGTATGATGGAGATAGCAACCAGGTGCTCGATAGTGTGACGATTATCGTAAAACATACTTCGCGGATCATGCAAAACAAGCCCGACGGTAGTTTCAGCATCTTTGTGAAACCCACCGATACCCTGATCTTCGGACTCTATGGCTTCAGGGTTAAATACCTATGCTTTAAAGATTCTACTGCCGATAAAGACTTTATGAATATTAAAGTGAGGCTGTCGCACCTGCGGGATGAGAGCCGGGAAATCACCATTTATGAGCTGCGCTCGCAGCGGGAAATTCGGCGTGATATGCAAAACCTGGTGATCGAGCACGCCTGGTCGCTGGAACGTGCGAACGCCATCCAGAGCCCTATCACCGCCATCTATGAGCAATACAGTAAAAAAGCACGAAGCAAGCAGCTCTTAGTGGAATATGAATTTGAGCTCAAGAAGAATAGTCTGGTGAGGCAGCTATTGGATATTTATAATAAGCAGGGGATTATTAATATACCTGAATCGGAGTATAAGGAATTTATCAGCAGCTTAAACCTGGATTGGAATTATCTATACGTGGTAAGCGATTATGACCTGGCTGTCTTTATCAAACAAAGATCTCTGGCCTGGAAGAATTAGGGATATGATACAATAGAATTTCCCCTGTTTCATTTTCAAGCCTTGATCGTTTTTCCATTGGCTGTATCCAGGATACTTTTCCATACAAGGGCGGCTGTTTTCTCCCAGCTGAATTTTTTGGCTTGCACCAGGGCCGTGAGTGAAAGTGCATCACGTAATATATCATTGGTGTTTAATTCCATCATAGCCGATGCAATTTTATAACTGTCAAAAGGATCCACCACGATTCCGGCATTCCCCGCCACTTCGGGCATCGCTGTGATATTGCCTGTGATCACCGGGGTGCCGCATTGCATGGCTTCGAGGATGGGTATTCCAAAGCCTTCGAGGTATGGGATATAAGTGAGGGCAACGGCGCTCCCTAAAATTAAGGCGAGCTCTTCATCCGGGATCCAGCCCGTGAACACTACCTCATTCTTAAATTGCATGAACTGATACGTGGCTTCGATATCCTGTGTTTTCCAAGCTTTGCGCCCTACGATCAAAAGCTTGCAATCCCCACCGCTCTTTCGGAATTTATCGAAAGCGATAAGCAGCCTGCTTATATTTTTACGGGGCTGTAGCGCTCCTACATATACAAAATAATTATTGCCGGAAGTATATTTCAATTTTATACGTCGCTTAATATCCTCATCCACGACATTGAAAATTTCTGAAGCTCCGTTATAAATTACGCTGATCTTAACAGAATCATTATGGTATTTTTTTATGATATCATCTTTTGAAAATTGCGATACGGTGCATATATGATTTGCTTTGGCTGCGAAACGTGGAAAGAAAAATTTATAATAATATCTCGCGAAAAAATTCACGTCCTGAGGGTAATGTTCGAAGGCCAGGTCGTGGATCACCGCAACCGAGGGGACGGTGCTGCGCAGACTTAAAAATCCATCACAGCTGAGAAACACATCCGGCTGGATTTTTTTTAATGCCCTGTATACGCTCCATTCGAAATACCATATAAATAAAAGCGGGTGGCGCGCGGGTGGACTTAACTTTATGCCCTTTACATTCGGGGCAAATAAAAATTCCTGATCAAAGTCACGATCGAATAAAAAAATGAATTCATGTTCGGGATTTTGCAGTACAATGCATTTGAGTGTTTCATAGGTGAAGCGGCCAATGCCTTCTATTTTATTCTTAATTAAGAATCTGGTATTTACTGCAATCTTCATGCGGGTAAAAGATATATTTGCAAAGGTACAAGTGTACATGAATTTAATTGAAGTATTCTATGAACCGTAAATTCATTATCAATTTAATATTTGCTGTCGGAATTAATTTACTCATCAAGCCCTTTTGGGTTTTAGGAGTTGAGAGAGGAGTGCAGAACGCGATCGGCGCGTCGGAATATGGGTTTTATTTTTCCCTCTTCAGCTTCTCTTTTCTTTTTAATGTGATTCTTGATTTTGGCATCAACAATTATAACAATACATTTATTTCAAAATACCCGCAGCTGCTTAGCAAGAAATTTTCGCAGCTGGTAATTCTAAAATTAATGCTGGTAGCCGCCTATATCATCATTACATTTTCGGTTGCATTCTCCATTGGATATAATTCACTTCAGCTTAAGTTGCTTTCCATACTTTGCCTTAACCAGGTGCTTTCCTTTGCCATAACCTATATCCGCACCAATATCTCCGGCTTGCACTTTTTTATCACTGATAGTCTCCTGTCTGTTACCGATCGTCTGCTCATGATTATCTTCTGCGGCCTATTGCTTTGGGGCCATATCTTCGGAGTGATGCAGCTGGAATGGTTTGTGTATTCGCAGACCCTTTCCTATGGCATAACCCTGGTGCTTTGCTTCCTGGTGTTGAAACCCAGCCTGAATGATCTGAAATGGAAATTCAATAAGGCCTTCACTTTTCACCTCATTAAAAAAAGTTATCCCTATGCCATCCTCGGCCTGCTGATGGGCTTCTATTCAAAGATCGATGCCGTTTTAATTGAGCGCTTAATGCTCGACGGCGCAAAGGAAGCCGGGCATTATGCTTCAGCCTACCGCCTGCTCGATGCAGCCAATATGATCGCAGTACTTTTTGCTGCCCTGCTGCTGCCTATGTTTGCAAAAATTATTCAACAAAGGGAAGCACCTGCTTCATTATTACAGCTGGGCTTCCTATTAATCATTATTCCAGCACTGGTGGGGGCATCCCTTGCTTTTTTTTATAATAGTGAAATAATATTCCTGCTTAACAAAACGGCCAATGCGGAAATAGAAAATGTATTGGCCATCCTCATGTTATCGTTTGTATTCACCTGCATCGTTTATATCTATGGCACTTTTTTAACTGCCACCGGCAATCTTAAAATATTGAACAGCATTGCTTTGGTGGCCTGCATCATTAATATAATATTGAACATCTTATTAATTAAATGGTACGGCATCACCGGAGCGGCTTTTGCCTCCCTGGCAACACAGGCTTTTGTCGCCACCTGTCATTATATCATCACCCATCAAAAGTTCCGTATCGATTTTAATCCTTCCTTTTTGTTAAAGCTTTTATTTTTTGCCTTGATACAGATTTTTATCCCATATTTATTAAAGGAGATTCAATGTAATTTTTTGGTCAAAATAATTTTACAAATGATTATTGCAGTTTTTACCCTGCTATCTTTGAGGTTATTCCATAGAAGTCAATTCAATAAACTAATGCGTCGCCCATGATCAGATTCTCTACCCCGCTACGTTACCTGACCATCATTTTTGTTTCTGCTTTCTTCTTTATTATACAACAGGCTCTCTCCTATAGCACAGGTCCGCCTACTGGCTTAACAGGCGCCCCGGGTGAAGGCGAGTGCACCTCTTGCCATAGTGGTACGGCTATAACCAATTCAAACAAAATTTCCGTGTATTCCAATATGGCAAACGGGCAATACATCCCCGACTCAACCTATACCATTATCCTCCGGGCCAGATCTTCGAGCTGTGTGAGGTTTGGTTTCGAAACCACCATGCTCAGCAATTCCTCTTCGCCGTCAAAGCTGGGCACCCTGATTGTTCCTACAGGTGCCACCAATATCCAACTGTCGACAGGCACGCGCGACTATATGATGCATACACAGTCGGGCACTTCGGCTATCTATACCGATAGCACGGATTGGGCGATCCGTTGGACCGCTCCTTCCACCTTATCTGATACCGCGAGAATGTATATCGCTGTAAACGTTACCGATAACAGTTCATCAAGTTCCGGTGATGAAATTAATTTGAATAGCTTTTTCTTTCCTCAAACGACGAATGTGCCTGTACCTACCATCACCACCAATGTAAATGCCATCTGTCTTAATGATTCTATATTTTTCCAGGGTAGCGGCACTAATGGCACTTCCACTTACCAGTGGACGTTCCCCGGAGGTACACCGGCTTCATCTAACGCACAGAATTTATGGGTTAAATTTTCGGGATCAGGCACCAAAGTATGCTCATTAAGGGTAGCCAATAGCATTATGAATTCGGCCTATACCACGAAGTCAGTAACGGTGAATGCGCTTCCAACAGCATCCCTTAGCTACAATAGCAGCCAGGTCCTATGCGAAGGAGATTCAATTGCGCTTACAGCAACATCCAATGCCTCCTATACGTATCAATGGCAGAAAGATGGAAGCAATATCAGTGGCGCTTCATCAAATATTTTTATGGCCCGGCTCAACGGTAATTACCGCGTTATCGTAACCAATACCACTGGAGGCTGCGCTATCAACACAAGCCCCGTGAGCATCTCCTTTAATGTCAAGCCGCAGGCCAACCTCACTGCCCCCGCCGGAATTACATCTTGCCAGGGAGATAGTGTAAGGCTCAAAGCCAATGGAGGAACGAATTATAGCTATACCTGGTATAAAGATAATATCCTGCAAGCGCAAACCACAGATTCTAATTTTTATGTCAGGCAAAACGGCGCCTATAATGTGAAAATTACTACCGTATCAGGATGTAATACTTTATCAAATACGCTTAATGTGTTCTTTTTTATCAAGCCTTCCGGAAGCATTAGCGCTGCAGTGGATACCGTATGCCAGGGGGATTCAATTTTGCTCTCTGCACTGAGCTCCGATACCATCGCATCTTACCAATGGAAAAGGAATGCAATTAATATAAGCGGCGTCATCAATAAGAATTATTACGGCTTAAGCTCAGGCTCCTATACCGTAGAGCTCATAACCAACAGGGGTTGTAAAACCACGCTTGGCCCGAAAATAATTACCATGAATGCTTTGCCCGCGACCAATTTCATCGACTCTACAAAAAACACCTGCACCTATTCTTTAAAGATCAGAAATTCCGGGACTTTTACGTTTCAATGGCAACGCAACGGGATAACTTTCAATACCACGGATAGCATAGTTACGGCTTCTCTTTCGGGCACCTATTCACTAATCATTACCAATGCATCAGGTTGTAAAATCACCACCAATGCTATTGTTCTTAATATTCCCAACGCCCCTAACGCAAATATAACACCGTTGTCGAATGCAGTGATCTGTAGCGATAGCCCTGGAGTAAGCTATCAGGTTCCTTTCGCCGCCTCCACCACTTATAAATGGTTTAAGAACGGTAACCTGATTAATGGCGCCACACAAAATTCTCTCAACATTCCGGATAGCGGGAATTATTATGTTCTTGTTGATAATGGGGTTTGTGCCGTGAATTCTTCCACACGCAATGTGAAGGTGAATATGGTGCCTTCTGCTAATTTTATGGATTCCATAAAAACTGGTTGCGCCTATATTTTAAAACTGCGCAATGGCGGTAATTTTAATTTAGAATGGCGCCGCAATGGTACGGTATTTAATACCATAGATACATTAATCACGGTGAGCCAGGGCGGGACCTATTCACTGAAAATTACCAATGCTTCAGGCTGTAGCATCAATACCAATAATATCGTGCTCAACTTCCCGCTATCATTACCCAATGCCACCATTACACCTGCAGCCAATGCGGTGATATGCAGCGACAGCAGCATCAGCTACCAGGTTCCCTCAGCAACGGGCACCGTTTTTAAATGGTATAAGAATGGAAGCCTTATTACCGGTGCAAACCAAAATTCATTAAGCATTGCCGATAGCGGTAATTATTTTGTTACCGTTGATAATGGTTTTTGCATAGCTACCTCTGCGGTTAGAAATGTAAAGGTAAATGTATTGCCATCGGCTACAATCTCTACCGCCGACAGCAGCTTCTGTACCGGGGATTCGGCGCTATTAAATGGCGCACTGGTAACAGGTGCTTCTTATCTTTGGTATAAAAATAATAACCCTTTAAGCAATGCCGGTAAGCAGAACTATTACGCAGGAACTGCCGGATCTTACAGGCTAAAAGTAAGCCTGGGATCTTGCTTTAAAATGTCGAATACGATAAATGTTACAGAGAAGCTGCTGCCCGCAATACCCGTTATTACACGTAGTGTGAATCTGCTGAGTTCAAGTGCCGCAACAGCCTACCAATGGTATAAAAATGGCGTCATTATTCCAGGTGCCATACAACAAGCGTATACCATCAGCGCCGATGGAATTTATTCTGTTCAAATCACCAGCGCCAATGGATGTAAAAATATTTCAGCGGGGATGTCAGCTACTTTTACTGGGATCAATTCATGGGCCGCGATGGCTGGAGTTACTGCCTACCCGAACCCTGTTCATGCTGTTTTAAGCTTAAACTTTAGTGATGATGCTATGCATGAAATCACTGTGGCTGATGCTGCAGGAAGGGTGCTTAAAATTCTTAGCGAAAAAGGGAGCAAAGCTACGATTGATTTCAGTGTGCTGGAGGCTGGAATCTATTTTATAAAAGTATCATCAAATGGGTATTCACAAATTATTCGTATTGTAAAAAAATAATTTGCGTTCCATGGCGGCGATCTTTAGATAGAAAATTTTATTAGCACTCCGGTTTGTAGCACTTATAAAATAAAATTCAATACGCATGACTTTAATCAGGGTGCGGTCACGGAAACCTTTATTTATTGTCATGGTATCGTAAAAGATAAGAAGGGGGTTTTAATAATTGGAGGTGCAATGGTATATTTGAAAATTAATCTGGTCAAGGCCCGAAAAATATAATAACCCATGATTCGAATTGCTACTCCATTTAAATTAATTGTCATTCTTTTTACCGCTGCCTTAACCCTGGTGATGCATCAGGCATTCTCCTACAAGTCAGGTCCACCCACAGGATCAACTGGTGCTCCGGGAGAAAGCAACTGTACATCGTGCCATTCTGGTACGGCGGTTTCAAATTCCTCAAATGTGCTGGTTTATTCCAATATGACCAATGGGCAATATATTCCCGATTCAACCTACCAGATTATCCTTCGGGCCGTAAAATCGGGATGCGTGAGGTGGGGTTTTGAAACCACCATGCTCAATACCAATGCCAGCCCAGGAAAGCTAGGATTATTACAAGTTCCCACAGGAGCAACTGCGATTCAGCTGAACAGTGGCACACGCGATTATATATCTCAAACAAATTCAGGATCCTCCTCCCTTTATACCGATAGCACCGATTGGATATTTAACTGGAAGGCGCCCTCCACGCTTTCAGGCGATGCCAAATTGTATATTGCTGTGAATGCCTCCAACAACAACGGTAACGACCAGGGAGACCAGATTCATTTAAAAAATTTTACATTTCCCCAAACAACGAATGTACCCGTAGCATCTTTCACCACCAACGTAAACTCAATCTGCCAGGGTGATTCTATCTTTTTCCAGGGTAGCGGCACCAATGGAGGATCTTCCTACCAATGGACTTTCCCTGGTGGAACGCCCGGCTCATCTGCCGCCCAGAGCTTATGGGTTAAATTTTCAGGTACTGGAAATAAAATATGTTCCTTAAGAGTGGCCAATAGCATTATGAATTCGTCGTATACAACCAAAACGATTACAGTGCTCGCAAACCCAACAACGAACATTTCGTACAATAGCTCCCTGGTTCTATGTGACGGCGATTCTATTTCTATCACCACCACCTTCAATATTAATTATTCCTATCAGTGGCAAAAAAACGGAAGCAATATAACCGGCGCCAATGGTGCTCAATATTATGCGAAAAGCACCGGCGGCTATAGGGTTATTGTGACCAATAATAACGGATGCAGCGTTACCACTTCAACGGCCACCGTAACATTTAATGCCAGGCCGCTTGCCGTAATAACGGCGCCAGCGGGCACCACAGCCTGCCAGGGAGATACCATCCATCTCCTGGCCAATAGTGGATCTAACTACAGTTACTATTGGTATAAGGATAATATTTTAATCAGTCAGTCGCTGGATTCCAATTTGTACGTCACGCAAAATGGCATTTATTATGTAAAAACATTTACGGCGGTCGGCGGATGCCAGGCTTCATCTAATCCCCTTACCATAACTTTTTTCAATAAGCCATCGGCCTTCATCACAGCGCAGGCCGACAGCATCTGTAATGGCGATTCGGTAATGCTCAATACCAATACGCCGGATACCATAGCTTTTTATCAATGGAAGAAAAATGGCATCATCATCACCGGAGCAAACAGAGCAGATTATTTTGTTACAAATACAGGGTACTATACCGTGGATTTAATTACCAACCGCGGCTGCAGTGCTTCAGCCTCCGCGAAATATATATTGGTGAATCCTTTTCCGGCCCCCAACTTCATCGATTCTTTAAAGAACGGGTGCACTTATTTATTAAGAATCCGCAATAATCCTGTATATGCTTTTGAATGGCTTAATAACGGCAGCATCATCAATACCACCGATACATTGCTCACCGTTTCTCAAACCGGGAACTATTCTTTAAGGGTGAAAAATTCTTCAGGATGTGGAATTCTCACCAATTCAATTTTTCTGAATGTGCCCAATGCACCTAATGTAAATATTACCCCGGTGAATAACGCGGTCATCTGCAGCGATAGCAATATAACCTATACAGTTCCTTTTGCAGCTTCAACCAGCTATAAATGGTATAAAAACGGCAGCCTTATTTCTGGCGCAACTCAAAATTCACTAACCATTTCTGATAGTGGTAATTATGCCGTTTCGGTGGATAATGGCAGCTGTGTGGTAAGCTCCTCTGTACGCAATGTTAAAGTGAATAGTGTACCTTCAGCCTTGCTTAGCTTCACCGACAGCAGCTTCTGTACCGGTGATTCGGTACAATTGAGTACAACAAATTTACCAGGCCAGGTTTACCTATGGTATAAAAATAATATCGCCATCACCAATTCAACCAATTCAAACTATTTTGCGGTTACGGCAGGTGCATACAAAGTAAAAGTAAGCCTGGGCTCTTGTTCCAAAATTTCAAATGCAGTTAATATCATAGAGAAAACATTACCGGTGGTCGTTATCACCCGCAATGTCAACCAGCTCAGCGCCACATCCGGCAGCGCTTACCAATGGTTTAAAAACGGACTGGCGATAAGTGGGGCCATTCTCCAAAATTATACTGTGACCGGTAACGGCACATACACTGTTCAGGTAACTGCAGTCAATGGCTGCCGGAATACATCGGCTGGAATATTTGTTATTCCTACGGGTATTAATTCAGGGGAAACAACAAATATTGCATCCGCCTTTCCAAACCCTGTATATGATCATTTAAATTTAAGCTTTGCAGATTATGGCGTTCATGATATAGAGATTACAGATGCCCAGGGTCGTACGCTTAAAATAATGCAATCGGAAGCGATAAGCGCAAGAATCGATTTCAGCGGAGTAGAAGCAGGCATATATTTTATAAAAATTTATTCTATGGCCGGATCCCAGGTAATTCGTATCGTAAAAAAATAGAAAAGGAAATTATTTTTGAGAAAGGCTGTACCTGAACGTACGGCCTTTTTTATTTTTAAAGTATAACCTCCTGGCTTGAGTAAGAACTTATTTTAAATATAGCCCTTAATTATTATTAGATTTGAATCATGGATATATCATTAATGCGGAAGGAGTACAAATTAAAAATTCTTTCTGAAGCGCAGGTGATGCCCGATGCGATGGACCAGTTCAGGCTATGGTTCAAGGAAGCAGAAGAAGCAGCCATCCCTGAGCCAAATGCCATGACCCTGGCCACCTCCACTTTGAACGCTAAACCAAGCGCACGTATTGTACTTCTTAAGGGAATTACATCGGAAGGATTTATTTTTTATACCAATTATGAAAGCCGTAAAGCAATGGAGATGGCTGAAAATCCTTCAGTAGCCCTTGTATTTTTATGGCATGAATTAGAGCGGCAGGTAAGGGTGGAAGGGAAGGTTAAGAAAACAAGCAGGGAAGAGAGTGAAAAATATTTTTATTCCCGTCCGTTTCAAAGCCAGGTGAGCGCCTTAATTTCGCCTCAGAGCAAGGTTATCGCAGGAAAGGAGGAATTGAACCTGATTCATCAAAACACAAGGGCAATGCACGAAGGTGATAAAGTTCCTTTTCCTGAAAATTGGGGCGGTTATACCGTCGTTCCTTCATTAATCGAATTCTGGCAGGGTAGGGAAAGCCGCTTCCACGACCGGATACAGTATACCAGGAACGTGGAGGGCTGGGTTATAGAACGCTTGGCGCCTTAAAACCTTACCAGCTGAGCAAATTGTTCTACTCTCGACGCGATCATTGCTTCTGTTATGTTCAATAGGTTTTCTGTTCCAAATTTTTCCACACAGAAAGAAGCCATAGCTGATCCGTAAATAATGGCGCGTTTCATATTCTCAAAGCTGAGATCACCGCTGCTGGCTAAGTATCCAATAAATCCGCCCGCAAAGGTATCGCCGGCACCTGTAGGGTCGAATACATCCTCCAAAGGAAGGCCCGGAGCATAAAACATATTGGATTCATTGATAAGTAGCGCACCATGCTCCCCCTTTTTTATGATTAACGTATGCGGACCAAGGGCCAGGATCTTTTTTGCAGCTTTAAGCAGATTATGCTCTCCACTTAGCTGTCGTGCTTCTTCATCATTAATGGTAAGAATATCTACCTTTTTTAAAACCCGCTTTAAATCATCCAGAGCTACGTCCATCCAAAAGTTCATGGTATCAAGCACAATGAGTTTGGGCCTGTTTTTAAGACGGTTAATCACCGTTTCCTGAACCATGGGCGTGAGGTTGCCAAGCATCAGGAATTCACAGTCCTGGTAGCTCTCAGGTATTACCGGATCAAAATCGGCGAGTACATTCAGCTCTGTTATGAGCGTATCACGGCCGTTCATATCCGTATGGTATTTCCCGCTCCAGAAAAAAGATTTCTCACCTTTCTTCACCTGCAGGCCTTCGGTATTTACCCCTTTGGCATTCAGCAACCGGATATATTCTTCAGGGAAATCTTCGCCTACAACAGCTACCAGGTTTAGCTTGCGGGTGAAATAAGAGGCAGCCAGGGAGATATAGGTAGCAGCGCCACCGATGATCTTATCTGTTTTCCCGAAAGGTGTTTCAATAGCGTCGAATGCAACGGTCCCAATACTTAATAAGCTCATAAAAATATTTTTTGCAAAGATATTTTTTATTTTGAGAGTTATTCCTACTTTTGCACTCCTTAAAAAATAAGGGAAAGCCAGTATACATTCCTTGATAGCTCAGCTGGTTAGAGCGAGTGACTGTTAATCACTAGGTCCCTGGTTCGAGCCCAGGTCAGGGAGCGGAAGCCATCTAATTTTGATTAGATGGCTTTTTATTATTATGTATTACGTGTATATATTATTTTCTCAAAAACTCAATAAATATTATATTGGGAGTAGTGTGAATGCACAAGAACGA
>JBBRJE010000034.1:0-13985 GCA_038219845.1 Bacteroidia bacterium | reverse complement strand
AAAACGGAGCAAAAGTATTTTGCCGAATAAGAAGTTATATCTCCACGATCCGTAAACAGGGCCACAGCGTATTAGATGCCATTCAATTGGCAGTCAATAAAAAACCTGTAATCGTTTGGCAGGCCTGAACAGTAACCATAATTTCTTGCATTAATAGCATTGCTGGTGGAGGTATGGGAATATATCTATCCTTATTTGTTTTTGTTTTATTATATTCCTTATTTCTGATGTTAATTTTTTCATTAGCCTGGAATTTAAAGCAAGCCTCCAAAGGATAGAAATTATGTTTTTGGGCGGCCAGGAGTTCTTGAGGTCGCAGTCCGGTGTAGTACAGAATAAGATACCATCTAAGAAAATTTGGATGTTCTTTTTCCAACTGTGAGTGTACCTTTTTCTTTTCATCAACAGTGAGGGTTTTAAACTTAACCTGCGCTGACACCTTTTTTTTACTGAAATTTTCTAAAGGTGATTGTTCAAGTACATCCATATCAATAAATTCAGAATAAAGGCTCTGCATAATGGCAATAAAATAGTTGTAGCGTTTGTCAGATATCTTTTCTTCTTTTTGAATGTAGTCCATTAATATCTTCCAATGCGATTTCTTAAATTCACCAACAGTAACCTCCGCATACCCAACTTCAGGGATAACCTTGATAACGCGTTTGTAAATTTGCCTAATGTTACCTAATGTACCATGCGTTACTTTTGGTGTATGCGCTTCATAGGCCCATGTAAGCCCTTCTATAATGGACATAGCGTGAATAGTTTGTGCAGGGTTATTGGAAACGACCTCACTCCCATCCCTACCAAATGGGCTATAACCTTGTTCCAGCAATCCAAGGATATGGTCCAAAAGTAGATTAGCGTCTTTATAACGCACAGAAATCGTGTGGTGTCGATTGATATGGGCGTATGCCTTAAATCCTTTATATTTTCCAGAAGGTAGTAAATATTCATAGTACACATACCACCGTTTTTTAATATCTTTTACTTGGTCTTTGTCGCTTAACGAGAAATTTCGTTTACAGCCAAAGTTAATGTAGACGCTTCGATAAACTGGTTTTCCCACATCGGGAAATATACGCACTTTTTCGCACTTAATAACTGAACCCCTGTAGATTAAGGGTTTTAACTGGTCGAAATACAAATCTCTGATTTGCTTTTATATCAAATGCTTTCAAACATATCAATATCCAGCTTTGGTTTCAACCTCCAGTAATTTCTTGCACTGCTGTATAGATAATCTTCTTCCTTTTCAACGATACCCGCACCTACTGGATTCATATGTATAGTTTAATTTTTGATGTATGGATTTTTTGGAATGTAATTCAACAGGATGATTCTCATGCTTCACTATTTTTTGGGAAACTCCAAAGAAAAGACGAAACGAGAAGAAATTATTTCACAGCTGAAACATATTGATTAATATTTTGCCATAACAAAACATTTAGAAAAGAGAGTAAACTATATTTTAATTTGCGAAAATGAAAAAAGTTATTGATGTTTGTCTCGGGATTTCTAAAGATAAAGAACCAGAATTAAAAAAAAGAGAACCGGAGAAAGCATTTTTTGGCTTGAAATAATATATATCAGCATTCTAATAATATGAAACAAATAATATTTTACATTTCGATCTTCCTGCTCTCGACTAATGTATTGAGAGCGCAGAAACCTGCCGATACGAAGAAACCTGCCGATACGAAGAAAACAACGACTCCCAACTCGCAAAAACCGGCCACGCCAAATACCGGGAAGCCTACTACGCCATCCACACAGAAGCCAACCAACACCAGTCCGCAGAAACCTGCCACTCCACCGACAAAAACACCGGCAAAACCTTCAACAACAACGCCTGTAACGTCTCCCCAAAAGCCTAAGCCACAAGAAGAAACTAAAGTAGTTGATCCTAATTTATATCGGAGTGGGATTAACCTGGAGATGATCAATATGTCCATTGCATTGGAAACAGGGATACCTGTGTTTCGCATGTACAACTCCTCAGCGATCACAGCAGGCGGTTCGTTTCATATTGATTACCCGCTAACAAAGAAATTATTCGTAGGCACACAAATAAGTTACCAGTGGTTTTCAAGTAAAAGTAAAGATCCAAAGCCATCGTATTATATTAATTTTTTAGCGGAAGCGTTATACCAGTTTAAAAACAAAATTCATATCGATGGAGCCTTCGGCTATACCGAGTTTAAAGGCACTTACCCTAAAAATTTTTTCCTGAATGAACGCCCATTTTCATTTGTAGGTATAGGCGGCAGCGCCGGTATAGGATATCGCCTGAGTAAGCCTTTTGATATTGCTGCAAGGTTCCAGATTTCCAAAACGGTGATGTTTGTGGGATTGCGTTTTGCATATTGTTTTACAGGCCCTGGTTTCTAAATCATTTCATCCTATTCTAATTTCCTAAAAGAATTGACAATGACCATAAATAAATTATTTATCCTTTCAGCAATCCTTTACCTGAATATCATTTTCGTTATGAATTCACAGGCACAAACCGGGTATACCGACATTATGCCTTTGGCCACCTCATACCCTCCAAGTGTAAGAGCCTCTTCTATGGGATTTGCAGGTGTAGCTAATGGAGGCACAGTGCAAGAGGCATATATTAACCCGGCATCAATTGGGGTGATGCAACAAAAATTACAGACTGAATTTACCTCTTCAAGCCCTGTTTTTATTGAAAAGAATTCGAATACTTTTTTTTTCGGAATAGGATACAAGGCATCGAAAAAACTGGCGCTTTCCTTATCAAGGTATTGGTATATTGCAAAACACCCAAACTGGATTCCTTCAATTGGTCCTGTTTTTTTCGTTCCTACAAAAGAGGAAGAAACCTATTATACATTTTCAGCAAGTTATCAATTAATCCCTGGATTATATTTCGGGATGAATGCACATTACCTGAATTACCGCTTAAGCCCGGTGAAATCAACCAATTCATATTTCGCGGATGCCGGACTTCTTTATGAGAAAGAATTAAAACTGAAAGAAGGGTCTTCGATTGCAGGAAAAAAATTACGTCTTGGCCTTAGTTATTCCAATCTGAATGCTGCTTCCAGCAAATGGGTCTTTCCTACCGGACAAGAAGATATAATTTATATCACAAGTCGATTAATTACAGGCGCCAGCTTTACCACCTCACTATCAACAAATAAATTTATATATGGCGATGTGAAACTGGTTCCGCAAAACGCACGCTCTATCGATTTCCTGGTGCAGGTTCAATACGTTAAATTTATGCCCTGGAATTCTAAGACTCAAAAAAATCCATTTTACTGGGGCCTCAACTCGGGGGCAGAAATACTTATTCTTAAATTGGTGGCATTCAGATTCGGATACCGTTATGAAAAAAGATTCGGTGATTTAGACCCTAAAAGTCATATACTAAACCGTCCGTATTTGCGTGGCTTCACTTATGGTACAGGTCTGAATATCCCAATGAGGAATTTAACCAATAATAAATGGCCCTTTGATATTGCTATTGATTATATGCACAGAAAACCCTTTACCTGGGTAAAGAAAGGTTATGGTGATGTTGAGTATCCCGTTACGAATGTGAGTTTGCGATTGAACTGGATACTGCGATAGTGGTCAGTGGTGAAAAGGAAGGGTACTAATAAACTACAACCTTGTTAAACATAATCTTTCCTCTCCTTGGCATTACTTTATTTGGTTAGCTAATGGATTGCCACCGCAATTAAAAACAAAAATATCGGATATAGCTTTACATTTTTGCAACTCAGATAACGTCTTCTTTTTATTATCCTCAAAAATACAAGAATTCACATGCAAAAAGATTATTTTATTAATTGAAGGTACTGTCGCAATAATCAATCCTCGTTCAATAAATTCTAAATACTTTTTATAGTCGCTTTGATCTTGATCTTTGAAAAAAAAGGGTCCAGAATTAATAAAATCCTTGATATTTTTTATAGTAATATTAAAACTATCGATATTACTATATGTTAAAACATAACATAGCGCATCAGATTTTTCAAACGCGGAAATTGACTCGGTTTTTTTTGAATAATACTCCTCCAGAGAATCTCCAAAAGATGAGCAGAATATCTTTTTAACAAAATAGGGATCATCTAAAAAATTACTTGAAACTTTCTTCTTAATATAATCTTGATTGTTTAAAAGGAATTTACTGAAAGGTAATTCCTGACTCAATAAAGGTCTAAATAGGAAGCAAATCCACAATGTTATACTTATTTTCATTAAAAATTCAATTAATCTACTAAATTACCGCCTAACATTAAATGTTCTCCAATTTTTCCATAATTTTTCTTCTTATAAATCCAGTCAGAATTTTTCATTAAAGGTGCATTTGACGAAGGTAGTCCATCGAAACCATAATCGTCAGTAAAATTAAAACCAATAATCGCGCCATTTTCATCATATACGTAACTATGAAAAATAACCGAGTGTCCTATTTGTGATTTTCCAAGTTTCAGGGTATTCATAACCTCGACTTCTGTACCCCACCACCACTGTATTGATGCACCTTTTTGAGCTTTACCAGACCATAACTCATCTGTAGTAAAAAGTTTAGCATAGCCATTTTTTGCCAAAGCTCCAGCTACTCCATATCCTAAGTAATTCGTACGATCAATTGTACCTGAAATTTTATAATCAGAACTACTCTCACTCAATTTTAAGGCACTCGTACCAAAAATACCATTATACCTCGCCATACAAATAGCATAACACATACCACCTGGATTTGAGTATGTATTGGCAATTGCCCAAGATTGTTGAGGGTTTTTAAAAACGTCAATACTAATCCCCAGTGGTTTTTTAGGAAGTTGATAAAACTTATCCGTTTCAATTCCTGCTTGTGTTTCTTCGGTCATTTGTTCATTTCTGGCTCCGGTTGAACTCCATTCGCCTTTACCATAATACATGTGCTTACCTAAATCAAAATATTGGATCCCGTTAATTTCAATCATCTTTCTATGTTCAAATTTCTCTTCTCCTAATGAAAAACTATAAGTATCGTCTGAGTTTTTTGAAGCCTCTGGACTAACCCCTGCATCATTTATCGGAACATACTCTAAGCCTTCCAAATCAATCCCGTCAATTACCCTGTTTTCCGCAAATGCATATGGGCTATTCCAAGGATAATCTTTCGAGAATGGGTCAACACTTAGAAATTTACCTATACGAGGATCAAGAACTCTGAATTCGAATGAATATGAATTTCCTTCTCCCCATACCTCATTATCCTTCTCCTGTTCATTAAAACCATAACGGTATGCGGCACTTGAATAAGAACGCTCAGACATTTGCATGCCAAACGTGGAGGAATTTATACGATTTTTCGCTGCTTCACTTTTTTTTACATAACCCTTCCCGAAAAAAACCAGCATTGCCTTATATGTAGTGGTTTGTATCAAAAAAGATAAAATTTGTTTAAGGTCAAAGATAGTAATTTATTAAAATGATCTTATATTTAATGAGCATTATTTTATAAAATCAAATCTTTTTTCTTTGTTGCTGTTGCGGTGGGTCAACGGCTCATTTTTATGGATAGATAAAATGGTTAGGCTTTGGCCTGCGGGTTTATCTATCAATAAAAATAAGCATCCAAAGGGGGTTTGGGGGCATTGGAAGATTGCCCCCAACTAAAAACGGCGAAGCCACCATGCTGCCGCAGGCATTGCCGGACCGACCGAAAGGGAGAGGCATAAAAAAAACCGTGCTCCGCACACCGCTTCCTAGTGCGGCTGGTGGGCACGGCTGCAACAAGCGCTCAAACAGCGTGGGCCCTAAGCGTTGGGTTTGTGCGCTTGGCGCGTGTGGTGTTGGCTATTTTACATAATGTGCTTATAGGACAGACCGTGCGAGTGGATGCCGCCCCGGCATAAACGTGGGTAGGGCTGCTCCTATAAGATCACATTATGTAATTTAGCTTCAGGTAGTTTTTATTGGCAGGTCTTTTTGTATTGTGCGGCAGGTGCAGCTCTTTGCTTTTTGCTTTTGAAAAAGCAATGGGCTGCAAAGTGCGGAGGAACAAAAAGCATGACAGTAAAAACTACCTGCAACACCACAGAGGGCAGTAGAAGCGTTGGCCCTCGGGCGGCTGCACTGACCAAGCCGTACCCGTGAGTCGGGGTTTTATTCTTCGTCTGATTCTGCTGTATCAATAAATCCGGATAATGTTTCTTCGATTTCTTTTGGTGATGGGAGTAAGTTTTTGTATTCTTTTGGAAGCGTTTGAGTGAGCGTATAACCGGCTATTCCTATCGGGCTTGTGGATTTCTTTAAGGCGTATTCTACGATCGTTTTGTTTTTCCCTTTACAAATGATTATTCCAAGGGATGGGTTTTCATCTTCCTGTTTCACAGTATCGTCTAATACCGCTAAATAAAAGTTCATTTTCCCTGCGTATTCAGGCTTAAATTTCCCGGCCTTGAGTTCGACTACTACCAGCGATTTTAATTTTCTGTGATATAAAAGCAAGTCAATATAAAAATCTTCATCACCTACCTTTATCCTGTATTGATTGCCAATAAAAGCAAAGTCTCCGCCCATTTCCTGCAAAAACTTCCGGATGTTTTTCATCAGGGCTAATTCTAATTCCTTTTCGTTGTGCTCTTGGGTGATTTCTAAAAAATCAAAGTTGTATTCGTCTTTTACCGCAAGCTTTGCCTGGTGCTTGTACTTTTCGGGAACGGCTTTATCAAAGTTGGTTTGGTTGAGTAAAAATTTCTCATACGATTTGCCTTCTACTTGGTGAATTAATACGTTTTTTGTCCAACCGTATTTCTTAGTCATTTGTATATAAAACTCCCGCTCCAAATCGTCCTTGCATTTTTCCATTATTACCATATTATGGCTCCAGCTAATTTCTCGCACCATTGGTGCGAGTTTTTTATTTCCCTGATAGTTGGCATAAAAACTACGTATGCGCCAAAGGTTAGCCGAAGAATAACCCTGCACTCCCGGGAACTCGTTTTGAAGGTCTTTTGATAAGGTTTCCACTATAGCTCTGCCCCAACCGTATTCGTTTTGCTTTTCTACTATGCTTCTGCCTATTTCCCAATACAATGTCAACAGGGTTTTATTTACCTGCTTCATTGCTTGATACTGTGCCTGATGTATTTTTTCTTTTATCTCTGATAAAAATACTTTGTATGGGTCTTTTTTTACATTCGTCATGGTTGTAAATTTAATGGTTTTATTTTCTTAAAAGTCGGGGTGATATTTATTTACATCCTCTTTCAGATCGTCCATGTTATTTGCCTGGTAAGCTTCCGTGCTGCTTACAAAACGATGTCCGGCCAGATGTTGTGCCTTGCGGATATTGTGAACTTTCAGCCAGTTTGTAATGACGCTTGCCCGCAGCTGTTTTATATCTTTTATCCTGCCGTGCTGTTTTTTCAGTTGCACTAAGAGTTGGTGTATGGTGTTGTGCAGCTTATCACCGCTACCTAAGCTTAAAAATAAAGCATTCGTGTTTTTTCCCGTCAATGATAAAATTACTTTCCGTGCCTGGTTGATGTAGTCCATTAAATCATAAAGCTGATGCGCTTCCAATAGCATTTCTCTTTCTTTGGTTCTTCTGCCTCCTTGAATAAATATTTTCCCGTCCCTTGGTCTTACATCTGTTACAGTAAGCCTTGCCAGCTCTTGGGTTCGGATGCCCTGGTAAATGATCAGGCCTAAAATAACTTTGTTTCTTTTTAACGCAGGCTTGCTTTCTGCGTCCGGTATTTTAGATGCAAAGATTTTATAAATGCTTTCCAGTTCTTCGGTTGTAAAAGTTTCATACAGTATTTTTCTTTTTACTCCTTTAATTTCAACATTACTACAGGGGTTTTCCACTACTTCATTTTTATGGATTAAAAAGTTATAGTAATGTTTGATGCAGCTTACTGTGATCTGTAATGTACGTTGCTTGTTGCCCTGGCGCTTGCAGTAATTCACATAAGCCAACACATCATTATAGCGGATATTTTCCAGTTCTATATTTTGCTGCCCGCTCCAGCTTACAAAACGTGTTACTGTTTTCTTTATGCTTTCCTGGGTTTTATTGCTAAAGCTTTTTAATATCAGGTATTCAGCAAAAGCTTCTGTCTGCATTAAAGTTCCGGCAGCTAAATCCGCCTGGTAATTTTCTATCGATGTTGTCATAGCATTTGCTCTTCCGTTTCTAAAAGATGCGTATAAATTTGTGTACTTTCCAAACTGCTGTGCCCTAAAAAATCTTTTATCTTTTCCAGCTTCATGCCATTGGCAAGCAGGTGTGTGGCGATGCTGTGGCGAAGGGTATGTAAGCCTGTTTCTTTTTCCTGTAATACAACGTTTTGGGTGCGTTGCACAAGAGTGTTTAACCGCAGCAGCAGCATTTGCCCGCTAATGGGTTTGCCTCTTTCATTGATAAAAAATATTTCCCGCTCCTTACAGTTCAGGAAATGATTTAATTATTACCAACGATGGAATCATATGTTATGTGACTACAAATAAATATTCATTAATGAAGACCGATTTCTCGGGAAATATAAAATGGGCTAAATCATACCAATCCATTATTTCAGGGCCTAATTGCCTTGATTGTCCGGCGCAGGGCATTTATGGCGGGGCTGATTCTTCTTATTATTTCATCAATGGGAATTGTTTAGCGTTTGGAAGAATAATAAGAACGGATATTAAAGGAAATATTATTTGGGCCAAAGGTTTAGGACTTATTCCCATGGAAATTATCAATGTAAAAGATAAAGGGTTTCTTATTCTTGGAAATGGCCCTTTATGTGGAATTGCCCCGGGTAGCTTATCATCACAGATTCGAATTATAAAAACTGATTCTGCGGTTAATTCTCCAGATTGTATTTTTAATTTCAATGCGAACATGGCCAATGATTCCATGCTCAGTTCTGATATCATATTGAATTCTATTAATAGCTCGAAAGACAGCATCTTTCAGCCTCAGATTAATTCAATTAGTATTTCAGCTTACCCGGGCTGCGTAAACACAATTCCGGGAATTAAGGAGACCAAATTAAATACTATGATCACCTTGTATCCCAATCCCTCAAAAGGGATATTTACGCTTAAGGCATCGGAAGCCGGACCTTCTGAAATATTCATTTATAATTCTTTGGGAGAAATGATATATCAGTCTGAAATGAATTCCCGCCAACTGCAAATTGCTTTAATCGCTAAGGCGCGGGGAATTTATTTCTATAAAGTAATTCTTGCTGATAAAAAGTTTTCATCTGGGCTTATATGTTTGACAATTGTTCTATTAATAAACAGCTTTTGGGTCAACTTTTATCTTTTGATTATTATTGGATTCTATCTGATTGGAATTAATTTTCTTTATGTTGCAATAGATTATATTTTTAAAATAATATTTAGGCAAAATGCACAATTCCTGATGCATCTAATTTTACAATCATCAAAGACCCATTATTTATAGTATTAATATTGGTGGTATCAATTTTAGTATTGGTAAAATTATACAAACAAAATATATCATCCCCTATCGTTTCAATACTCGAAAGTCGCGAGTAATCTGTGGTTATGAATACTTTTGACCATAACCATAGTATTTTTGGTTTCCTATTTTTATTGAATCGTGGCTGTTCAGATCGCAGAAGCGCTGGAAGTATCTTTAGATTATTTGGCAGGCAATACCGATTTGCTTTTAGATAAAACCATCATCAGGCGTATTCAGGATATTCAAAAATTAGAGAAAGAAGAAAAAGGACACCTCTTTGCCTTGATGGATGCCTTTCTTAGAGATACGAAAGCTAAACACGCTTACAAATAAAAACGCCAGGCTGTATGCCCGGCGTTGATCCGATATCCCAACACTTTATTGTAGAAAGCTTATAGAGGGTGCACCGGGTACATAATCTTATTTCCTTTAACAAATGTTTTATTATTGCAGAGAAGTTTCCAATTCATCACGTTTTTTATTATTCAAAGAACCGATTACCATATTATGGCCGTCATTTTTTTGCTTTGGCAATGTACCTAAAATAACTTTTTCGGAATGCTTATTTTGAAAAGAGCCGGTTTTACCATTGCCCTTCAATTTACTTTTCTTGATTTCGTTTTTTTCCTTGAGGAAATAAAAAGTTATACCTCCGCAAAAATTAAGAATTAGCGTGTCCTGCTTTAAATATAGATTACCAAGACAATTATATTGACAATTAAATTCAATGCGTTGAATCAAATTCAATTCTTTGATTTTGTATTTGATTAACATAAACTGATAGTCTTCTGAATATTCAGATTTATTTTCAGCATTATTGAAGAATTTCCTAAATTTAATTTCAGAATACCTACAAGTATCTGCGAATATCAAACTATCAAAAAAAATTCTGTCCTTTTCAATAGTTAAACACGACGATTTAATAGCTTGTACTTCCTCAATTCCATATTTGCTAGATTTCCACCAATAGTGCTTCACATATCTCCATTTTCCGTAAATATTTTGAGGAGTTCCAGTCCCCAAGTTCTTCTGACTTTGACATGATAACCCACAAAATGAAATTGCGAGTAACACAACTAACTTTCTACTAATTATTAACATATTTTCCATCTTTAAAAATATTACGTTCCTTTACTCTTCTGTTTTCCAATCCTTGCATAAAGACACCATTACCCTTATTGATATCCATCTCTTTAACTGCCGCATCAAAATCCTCGTCATTAATGTTTTTTAGTAAATTAGTTCCAGACAGTGATCCCGTGTTAAAAACATAAATTACTAATGCATCAAATTGTTGCTGCGTAAGTTGCGCCGTTACATTTCTGAGTATTGGATCAATTGCTTTAGTCTTTAGATCAGATTCGAATAAAGTTTCAGCCTCAGTTTCAGTTATCCCATTACTGTAATCTTCACTAGCCAGAATAGCGTGACCCCATCCAATTGTTAATGTTCCCGTAGAGGCATCGCCCGTTTTATAAGTTGCGGTTGGATTTGCGTCGTCATAAATGGTTAGAGCAGCCCCGCCATCTGGCCCCTTCTCAAATGATTTTATGAATGCCTTTCCATTAGTCGTGACACTCAAATCCTTCACGTTCTTTTTTTCTGATTCTTTATTTTTAGCGACTGATTTGAAGTTCGCCACAGAGTTATTCGCAGGAAGTAATGGTAAAGGCTTTAAAGGTAATGGTTTAAGTGCTTCTTGTTTTTCTGATAATGGACCACAAAAGCCTTTGCCCGAATAATTTGTAGAATGTGTAGCATTTGGTTCTGTTGGACTCGTGTTGTTATTTACTGGTTTATCTTCTAGCCCATCTAAATCGATAGAAGCAATTGGTTTATTGCCTGCAAATTGATAAGGAGTATACCATGGGTACGATTGAAATAAAGGATCAACGGATAAAAATCTGCCTAACCGGGCTTCATAAATTCTAAACCCATAATCATAGACTGCTCCATCACCATTTATCTCATCTGTTTTCTCCTTCCCATTAAATCCATATTTATATGAGGCAGAACTAAAAGTTCTTTCCGGCATCGGCGCGCCGAATGCATAGTAATCATTTGCCGAAATAATATCTCCGCTATAACCACCAAGGGACTGACACAGCTTACTAAATAAAGTGCAATTGTATTTCATTGTCAATTCGCCATTGTCAATTATCAATTAGCATTTCGCTCGCTCCATTAAATCTTCAACATCCCCAGCACACTCTTGATCTTCATCTCCAGAACCCCAAATAAAGCTTCTTTTATTATTCCACCTGACATTTTGGATTGCCCTTCCTGCCGGTCGGTGAAGATGATGGATTCTTCTTTGATATGGAAACCGGCGCGCCAGGCTTTGAATTTCATTTCGATCTGGAAGGCGTAACCTTTGAATTTGATGGCGTCTAAATTTAATTTCTCTAATACCACCCGTTTATAACATACAAACCCGGATGTGGTATCGCGTACGCTCATGCCTGTGATAACTCGAACATACATGCTCGCATAATAACTGAGGATCACGCGGCTCATGGGCCAGTTCACCACATTCACACCATTCACATACCGGGACCCAATAACCAAATCTGCATTGTCGTTATTGCAGGTATTATAAAGCTTGACCAGGTCTTCCGGGTTATGGCTGAAATCGCAGTCCATCTCAAAAATATAATCATAGGCTTTATTCAGGCACCATTTGAAACCCGCGATATACGCTGTTCCCAAACCTTGCTTGCCGGGCCTTTCAAGTAAAAAAAGAGAAGGGAACTCCTGCTGTAAATTTTTTACAATCTCACGTGTGCCATCCGGTGAATTATCATCGACAATTAAAATATGGATAGGCAATGTCAGCGAAAATGCTTTCCTGATCATTTTTTCAACGTTCTCTTTTTCGTTATAGGTAGGGATAATTACAATGGCCTGGCTCACGCGTGCAATTTAATAAAAAATGAAAGAAGGATTGGAGAAACTAAGCCGTACTTATACCAGGAAGACAGCAAATAATTTAACAACCGGTGTTAAGTTAAGTGTAAGGCGTCAATTTCAAAAGATTGAAAGCCCAGCGCTCAAGATTTTATTTCGCGTAGTTCACTGCACGTTTTTCTCTTATCACCGTTACTTTAATTTGTCCGGGATAGGTCATGTCTGTTTGAATTTTATGTGCAATATTCAGGCTCATCACATCCGATTCTGCATCGCTCACTTTCTCCGCTTCCACGATCACGCGTAATTCCCTCCCTGCCTGTATGGCATAGGCATTGATAACCCCGTTATGGCTGCGCGCCACTTTTTCCAGATCCCCCAATCGCTTTAAATATTGTTCGGTGTCCTCGCGTCGAGCGCCCGGCCTTGCCCCTGAGATAGAGTCGCAGGCCTGTACTATCGGTGATATGATATCGGTCATTTCTATTTCATCATGATGGGCGCCAATGGCATTACAAATGATGGGATTCTCCTTGCAGCGTTCTGCGATCTTCATCCCAAGCAAAGCATGAGGCATCTCCGGGTCTTCTTCACTCACCTTACCAATATCGTGCAGTAAGCCGGCACGTTTGGCCAGCTTCACATTCAATCCTAAATCCGCGGCCATGATCGCACAGAGATTCGCCACTTCGCGACTATGCTGTAATAAATTCTGACCGTAGCTGCTGCGGTAACGCATCTTACCCACCAGCCTTATCAATTCCGGATGCAGGCCATGGATACCCAGGTCGATGGTGGTTCTTTTTCCTAATTCCGCGATCTCCTCTTCCAGGTCGCGTTTGGTTTTTTTCACTACTTCTTCCACGCGGGCCGGGTGTATACGCCCGTCCTGTACCAGGCGGTGCAGGCTCAGTCGCGCGATCTCACGGCGGTAGGGATCGAAGCAGGAAAGTATAATTGCTTCCGGGGTATCATCAACGATAAACTCGACGCCTGTCTCTGCTTCCAAAGCGCGAATATTACGTCCTTCCCTTCCAATGATACGCCCTTTGATTTCGTCGTTATCGATATGAAAGACAGAGATCGAATTTTCTATGGCATGCTCTGAGGCCGTGCGTTGAATTGTTTGAACGATGATGCGCTTGGCATCTTTCGACGCATTCAGCTTGGCCTCATCAGCGATATCTTTGATTGAATTGGCGGCCTGTGCGCGGGCATCATCTTTCAGGCTTTCTATCAATTGACTTTTGGCCTGCTCCGCGCTTAATCCGGCCATAGTCTCCAGCTGCTTAATCTGCTGGCTCTGATGCTTCTGGATCTCTTCATGCTTCGTTTTATTTATTTCGAGCTGTGTCGTCAGGTCTTTTTTCAGCTTGTCAAGCTCAGCTTCTTTCCTTCCCTGGTTGTCCATCTTCTGCTTCACACTCTGTTCCAGCGCCTTGGCCCGCTGCTCGCTCTGAACGAGCTGGATATTACGTTTGGCTATATCGCGCTCATTCTCATCACGCAGCTTAAGAATCTCCTCCTTGGCTTCCAGTATCCTGTTTTTCTTGATCACCTCAGCATTTGCTTCCGCCTCCTGGATGATACGTTTTTTCTCCGCATCAGCAGAAAACTG
>JBBRJE010000033.1:0-14073 GCA_038219845.1 Bacteroidia bacterium | reverse complement strand
AATAAAACACCAGTATAAAAAAACCTTGAAGGTTTAGATTAAAAATTATCCGCAAACCTTCAAGGTTAAGATTTATAATTATCCGCAAAAACCTTCAAGGTTTTGTATCGAACCCTAAATAAAACACCAGTATAAAAAAACCTTGAATGTTTAGATTAAAAATTATCCGCAAAAACCACAAAAAAAGCCCGGTACCTCTAAAGATACCGGGCTTTAAATTTATCAGATAAAATTACTTCTTATCCATCTCAGCTTTCAGATTCACTAAAGCTTCTAAATCACCTAAGGTAGATTTTTCCACTTTCTCGTTCATCTTCTTTACTGATTTCTTGGTCGCTTCTTTGTCGTTGGCTATCTCTGCCGATTTAGCAACAGCTTTCGCTTTTTCGTCTTTCTTCCAGGTTACCGTATGAGAAACTAAAATGCGCTTCGCTTCTTTATTGAATTCTGTTACTTCAAAAGTTGCTGATTCATCATCATTCAAAGTGGTTTTATCTGCTTTAAGCAATTGCTTGAAAGGAGCATAACCTTCCACTCCATAAGGTAAAGCAATGGTAGCGCCTTTATCTGTGGTTTTCATTACCGTGCCTTCATGATGCGATTCGATAGCGAAAATAGTTTCGAAAGTATCCCATGGGTTCTCGTCCAATTGCTTATGTCCTAAGCTTAAACGACGGTTCTCGGTATCTACTTCTAAAACCAATACTTCCAACTCTTGTCCTTTTTTCACAAACTCAGATGGATGCTTAATTTTCTTGCTCCACGATAAATCGGAAACGTGAACCAAGCCGTCGATGCCTTCTTCCAGCTCAAGGAACAAGCCATAATTGGTAAGATTCTTTACTACTCCTTTATGCTTGGATCCAACCTGGTATTTGGTTGCAATAGTACCCCATGGATCGGGACTCAACTGCTTAATACCTAAGCTCATCTTCCGTTCTTCTTTGTCAAGGGTAAGAATAACTGCATCAATCTCATCCCCTACTTTAAGGAAATCAGAAGGATTACGAAGGTGGCTGCTCCAGCTCATCTCACTTACGTGAATCAAACCTTCCACACCGGAAGCGATTTCGATGAATGCACCGTAATCCGCCACGGTAACCACTTTACCTTTAACTTTATTTCCTACCTGTAAGCTGTCGCCCAACTGATCCCACGGATGTGGAGAAAGTTGTTTCAAGCCTAAGGAGATACGTCGCTTGTCATCATCAAATCCCAATACCACGACGTTCAATTTTTGTTCTACCTGTAGTACTTCATTCGGATCGGTGATACGACCCCATGAAATATCAGTGATATGAAGTAAGCCATCTACGCCGCCTAAATCGATAAAGGCACCGAACGGTTGTATATTTTTAATTACTCCTTCTAATACCTGTCCTTTTTCCAGACGTGAAATGATTTCCATCCGTTGTGCTTCAATATCATCTTCGATAAGCACCTTATGACTTACCACAATGTTTTTGAACACTTCATTAATTTTCACTACTTTGAATTGCATGGTTTGACCCACGTACTGATCATAATCTTTCACCGGCTTCACATCAATCTGTGATCCGGGTAAAAATGCATCCATGGCAAATACTTCAACTACCAATCCACCTTTGGTACGTGATTTAACGTAACCATTGATGATTGTTTCATTGGCCAGGGCATCCTGCACCAGATCCCATGAACGTTCGCTCAAGGCTCTTTTGCGGGAAATTTTCAGCTGGCCGGCTGAATCTTCGCGGCTTTCGATGTATACTTCAACTTCGTCGCCTACTTTCAAATCGGGCATATCGCGGAATTCCTGTACAGGAATATTTCCGTCCGACTTAAAACCAATGTTGATCACCACCTCTTTAGGAGTGATGCTCATTACTTTGCCCATCGTGATCTGTCCTTCATCAATGCTTTGCATTGTTTTCAAGTACATTTCTTCGAATTGGGCCATGTCCTGACCTGAATAAATTGATTGACCTTTTTTGTTCTGGTCCCAGTCAAAATCTTCGGCGGTGGCTGCTGTGCTTGTTTTGATAGCAGCGATAATCTGCTCTGACTCGGAGTTATCGTCCAGGAAATTTTCATTCTCCGGAGCCATGTTACTCTTAGCTTCTACCAGTTCTTCGGTAGGTAGCGTGTCTTTAATATTTTCAGTCATATTGTAAAAGGGCGGCAAAGATAGTATTTTATTCTCTGGAAAAAAAGCAATTTAAGGAGGTGTACCGCATTATTTTCCTTCCTCCCTACCAGCCCATTATTTAAGATTCAGATAGCTGTAAATTTACTTACCAAAAAGTGAAATTATACTATCGGGCAGACCTCCATTTTCTGTCTTGGAGTCCGTAGTTATATCGGTTGTATCATCGTTTTTTATGCCGCCATCGAATAGATGCCTTAGCGTAGATAAATCAAATTCTCCATTCCCCGAACCGCCGGTCACAGATTTGACTAGGCCGTCGATATTGAACCCGGAGCTTTTACCTCCGGTAAGCTGATTGAATATATTGGTAAAGCTGAATGTGCTATTATTAGGATCGTTGGTTTGACTGACAAATTGTGAGATAATGCCAGGCAACATGCTGCTGATGATATTACCGGCTGAGCCCTGGCTTAATCCAAACTTTTGCATTAAAGAGCTTGTTAAATCTGTTTTTATCGTGCTTATCACAGGATTTGAATCTAAATCGCCTCCGGAGTTGCCCAACAATTTCACCACGTCTTCCAGGCCGCCCCCGGCAGCATGTTTCTTAAGACCATCCAAGATGCCGTTAGTTACATGTTCGGTTACCGGGGCATTTTGTTCATTGGGTATTTCAGGATTGGTAATAACCGCGTCCTGGGCATTGTCGTTGACGAGTTTTAAGAGATCTTCAAACATTTAAATAGGTATTTAATTTAGCTGACAAAAGTATTGATTAAAATATATGGATGAAATTAATTCATGGTTCTTTTTCTAAGCTATATATTTTCTGTAAAGGCATTCTGCAATCGTTTAACGAAATACCGTATGCGAGGATTTAATTAGCATATCTAAAACAAATACTGGATTTTTGCCGGTCTGAAATAAAATGATATTACAACAAGAGTTCTTAGAAGCCTGCACTTCTCTCAGCCAAGCCCTGGAAAATATCCCTGAAGCACTCCTTCAGAAAGCGAAGGAACAAAATCCCTGGTTCGACGAATACAATGTGAAAAAAGCAATCAGGGCCTGGACATCGGCCTTAATTGAGCCAAACCTGGCGCTATGGCTTGAAAAATATTTCTATGCTGCCTCTCCGAAAGCCGTAGCCATTATTATGGCAGGCAATATTCCGCTGGTGGGCCTGCACGACTTGCTATCGGTGCTGGCCAGTGGCAATTTACCCTTATGCAAGCTGAGCAGCGACGATACGGTGCTGATGAATTACTGTATTGAAATATTGAATACCAAACTAAAAATAAAAATCGAATGTATTGAGAAGGTAAAAAATGCGCATGCAATAATCGCTACCGGGAGTAATAATACCGCTAAAATATTTGAAGCCTATTTCAGTCACCTGCCCCATATAATACGCCGGAACAGAACATCTGTGGCAGTATTAACAGGGCATGAAACCAATGATGAACTTCAGTTGCTTGGCACTGATTTTTTCACTTACTATGGTCTGGGATGCCGTAATGTATCTAAGCTTTTTGTTCCTATCGGTTACGACTTCACGAATTTCTTTGAGGCGATATTCGGGTTTGGAAATATTATAAACCACCATAAGTATGCGAACAATTACGATTATAATAAGGCCATCTATTTAATGGGGATGGAGAAATTCCTGGATAATAATTTTTTGATGCTTCGTGAAGATAATAATTCCCTGCATCCCCCGTTATCTGTTCTGTTTTATTCCTTTTATGATTCCATTGCTGATGTCAAAACCAGGCTGCAGCAGCTCGATCCGGAGATCCAATGTGTGGTAAGCAAAATCAACCTGGGATTCGATCGGCAGCTAGGGTTTGGAGAAACACAGAAACCTAAACTTTGGGAATATGCAGATGGCATCGATACGATGAAATTTTTAAACTTATTGTGAATCCAGGATAATGAATGATAAATTGCAATCCTTAAATAAATAATCTTCCATTGAAAAATCGCCTGAGATTTCGCAATTTTATAAAAACACTTGCCATAGGATTTGTATTGGTGCTGATCACTACCATCATCAGCTACCGTGTTATTAAAAATATGGCCAGGCCCTTTATGTATTCGTCTCTGAGCGAAATACCTGCCAACAAGGTAGGCTTGATGCTCGGCACTTCACCTTATTTCGGCAACCAGTATTTCAGAAACCGTATAGACGCCGCCGTTTTGCTGTTTAATGCCGGCAAAATAAAGCATATCCTTATTAGTGGAGATAATCATATCGAAGGGTATGATGAACCTACGGCAATGAAAAAGATACTTATTGCAAGGGGTATACCTGACAGCTCTATCATCCTTGATTATGCAGGCTTCCGAACCCTCGACAGCATTATACGCTGCAAAGAGGTGTTTGGCCAGAATGAGTTCACTATCATCAGCCAGGAATTTCATAATGAAAGGGCAGTCTTTATTTCACAGCAATATGGCATCAATGCCATTGCATTTAATGCGCAGGATGTAAGTATGAAATATGGATTCAAAACCATACTAAGGGAATATTTCGCCCGGGTGAAATGTGTTATTGATATTTACCTCTTGCATACGCAACCTCATTTCCTGGGAGAAAAAATTAATATCAACTTATAAACTGTATTATGTATCCCCTACGCCTTATGCATTCTACCTTACGTCTTTTGTCTTATATCCTATGCTTTTTATCATTCCTAAGCTGCAAACATAATTTCCAACCCAAGCCCAGGGGTTATTTCAAGATCGATTTACCGGAGCATGAATATAAAATGTTTGATAGTCTGGGTTGTCCGTTTTCCTGTAAAATACCCGTGTATAGCGAGATCCAGCCTGATAGGGATGCCAATGCAGAAAAATGGTGGATGAACCTGGTTTTTCCAAAGCTCGGCGCTATACTGCACCTAAGCTATAAGACAATTAAAAACGACAGCACTTTATATAATGCCATCGAAGATTGTCATAAGCTCACTTATAAGCATATTTCTAAGGCCGAAGATATCATTGAAAATGAAATCTCCAATGCTAACGGCGCCAGCGGCATGTTGTATGAGCTGAATGGTGAAACAGCCACCGGGATGAATTTTTATGTCACCGACTCCACCCGGCATTTCCTGCGTGGGGCGCTGTATTTCAATGCCCGAACGGTGCCTGATTCCTTAGCTCCAGCGCTTAATTTCGTGAAGCAGGATGTTAAAATATTGATCGGGTCACTTCGGTGGCGGAATTAAAGAAGGTAATAATCCTGTCGTATTATTAATTAAACAACCGACGACAATCATTAGACCCAGTGACATCACTTTATATTTTATTCAGCAATGGAAATTCACAACAGCGTATTCATAGCGCCCAACGCTACCCTGATCGGCGACATTGAGATTGGAGAAGAAAGCAGTGTATGGTATGGTAGCGTATTAAGGGCCGACCGTGATAAAATACAGATTGGGAATGGAACCAATATTCAGGATCTATGCGTTCTTCATGTCGACCCTGGCTTCCCGATAAACATTGGCGATAATGTAACCATTGGACATCGTTGCGTCGTTCATGGCTGTACCATCAAAAGCAATTCACTGATTGGTATGGGAGCCATCATAATGAATAAGGCAGTCATCGGAAGCTTTTGTATTATTGGCGCCGGGGCGCTGGTAACCGAAGGAATGATCATCCCGGATTATAGCATGGTGATGGGCATGCCAGCGAAAATTGTAAAGCAGGTGGATGAAGAGCAGGTGGAGAAAATCAGGAAAAATGCCCTGTCTTATATCCAACTTGCAAAACAGACCAAAGCTGGACTTTAAAACAAATTATTTTATGAATTTCAAGCAAAAATAAATGACCACGATGGAGCATCCATTTTAATTCCATGGCAGATAACCAAATCATGAAAACAGGCTACTGCTCATAAATGCAAATTGAAAAATATTTGGTTCCTCACCGAAAGGGACTAATGAAGCACGGGGTATTTCCGGATTTGATTTGTTGGTGTTAAAGCTTTGAAATTATCGGTGCGTCTGTATTATCTTCCGATAGAGCCTGTCCCGCCTCAGCGGGAAAGAATTCGTGGGTAGATTAAAAGAGAGTTTGCCTTTCCTTCCATCGGAAGGTTTCGTGCTAGGAGGCCTTCGGATTCATTCCATTTCCTTTGAACATAGATGGTTCATTTCATTTTGAATCCAAATTCTTATAATAATTCAAATCTGTTATTTATCCTTGCTTTTCATGGCACAAAACCTGCATATGGCAGGTATAATCAACTATCATTCTTCTACCCACTAATTTTTCCGAAGGAAGAAGGAATACAAGTTCTTCGATACTATTGATTGTTCCGCCATCATATCAAATTCGGAAATGCCCAGCAAAGGCTTGAATTGAACGCAAAATAATGAGCAGGCCTCAAAAATTAAATAATTTAGTTTAGATTGCATAGAAATTTAATACTCATCTTGATGGATCAAAAAAAAGCAAATGGGTTTTCGCAGGCCTTCGGTTATATGTTAATTGTATTCAGCCTGTTTATGTTACTCCTGGGAATCTCAATTTTAATTTCAGAGAATAAATCATCGTTTGAGTACCAGATCCTTTTTTTAAGCCTGGGCAGCGGGGTTCTGATGTTATTTGGAGGAATCAACCAAATCAGCAAAGCAAAGCGAAAGGACATCGAAGTCACCATATATGAAGAAAAAGTACGGTCGCAATTGAAAAAGATTGAAAATCCATTACAGCAGGAATCGTCTACTACAAAAGATATATTGGGTGAAGCTGCTACCGGCGAAAACAGCATTCCGGATATCATCGCCAATTGGAATTATACCAAAGAAGAATGGAAGTGCATGACTCAAATGGAAACCCGCAGAAGATTAAAAGAAGGGATATGGGTATCAATGCTGGTAGGGGTTTTAGGAGGCTTGTTTCTGAGCTGGACCAGGGAGCTCAGCTATACCTTCTCGTTTTCATTTGCACTCGCTTTTGGAATACTGGTAGCACTTCTTAAAGTAGCTTTTTCCAATAATGTTTTTTTATTGTCGAATAATAACCGGGTCATAATAACACCCAACGCTTTACTGATAAACCATAATTTTAAAACCATTAGCGATTCCTCCATTGGACTCGAATATATAAAACTAGTAAAACTGCCTCCGTATACTTTCATTGAATTCTCACTTGAATGGAACACCCGAAAGGGTCCCACCAACGATCAATTCCGGATCCTTGTGCCTCTCCGTTATGAAAATGAAATTGAAACAGTGCTTCAGGATTTCCAGTTCAGAGGGGTGAAAATCATTTCCGCGATTGAATAAAGGATGTAACATAAACCAAATATTCTGTAAGATTCCTGCACTTAAAGATAGTCACCTTTGCCTCGCCCCGTTTTTTTGTCATTAGCAAAGATTATATCCCATTCCAATGAACACAATACTTGTCCCAACCGATTTTTCTGAAGTAGCCAGAAATGCTTCTATTTATGCCACAGAATTTGCCAAAGCCTTAAATAGCAGGATCCTCTTGTATCATGCCTATCATCTTCCCGTGGTGCCTACAGCCGATGCGCCTGCACCGGCAATGATTGATACGGAAGAGCTTGAAAATGACAATATGCGATTGCTTAGAAAAGAGGCATCTTATCTAAGCACGCATAGTGGAGTGCAAATTGATTGCCTGGCCACCGAAGGATTTGCAGTAGATGAAATTATAGCTATCGAAGCAGAGCATAAGCCCGACCTGATCATCATGGGAATCACTACCGCCGGCCCTTTGGCGGAATTCGTTTTTGGAAGCATTGCTACCGATGTGATGAGTAAAACACATACCCCCGTGATCATCGTTCCCGAAAATGCACATTATAAAAAAGTAGAACGGATTGTTTTTGCAAGCGATTATAAGATGGAAGCCGATTCTGATGAGCTGGCAACTTTAAAGCATATCATTAAAAATTTCAATGCGAAACTATATATTCTGAATGTTGAAAAACAGAAGGAAGATATAGAAGTGGACAAAGCGCTTTTAATGATGAAGATTGAGAATTATTTTGATGATATAGAGCATACCCATCATCTGCCCATTGATAATGACCTGATTCATGGCTTAAATACTTTTATCGATGTGCATGAGATTGATTTGATTGCGATGATTCCGCATAAGCATAATTTCCTTGCACGCATGTTTCATGAAAGCAGCACCAAGAAGATGGCATTTCATACCCGGATACCCCTACTCACCCTGCGTCCTCCCCGGGTAAAATAATATTTTGATTTTGTTCGCATTTTAAATAAGCCAAAAATAATGCAAGAATTTATAATAATTTTATAACATGAATAATATAATAGATTTTTACTTTTGCGTAACCTAAAAATCACCCAGCTATGAATTCTTCCGAACTCTATAAATCCAATGCCCGAATCCGAATAAAAATGGTTGAAGCCATACCAGAATCCATAGTGAGTAAAACGGTGATTAAAAAATCGAGCGGCAATACCAGCATACTAACCCTCGATCAGGGAGATAATGAGCTGGTAAAAATTTCTGCATTCGACACCCTGGTCCAAATCCTGGAGGGCAGCGCTGAAGTGATCATTGAAGGTATGTCCACCATACTAAAGGCAGGACAGATGATGATTTTACCCGCTCATATTCAAAATAGCATTAAAGCAAATGGGAATCTGCGGATGATCTCTACAATGCTCAGCTAATCATTGAATTGAAAATCATCTTAGGCAATCCGGTTCCACACTGTACTTTTATCAAATTGAATTAAATAGGCTTTCAATAGCTTGTTATCTTCTTTCACAAGCATAGGATCATCCTCAAGTAATATCTCTGCTGCATATCTCGTGGTTTTCACCAATTCCTGGTCACGCGCCAGGTCGGTAAGCTTCAGATCGAGCACACCACTCTGCCTTGTGCCCTGAAGGTCGCCTGGACCACGTAACTTGAGATCCATATCAGCAATTTCAAATCCGTCGTTGGTGCGGCATAAAGTTTCAATTCTTATTTTCCCTTCTTTGCTTATCTTATGGGAAGTCATCAATATGCAATAGCTTTGTTCTGCCCCGCGCCCTACCCTGCCCCGCAGCTGATGGAGTTGTGATAAGCCAAAACGTTCTGCATTTTCAATGATCATTATGGAAGCATTGGGTACATTGACACCAACCTCAATCACTGTGGTGGCCACCATGATCTGTGTTTCATTCCTGATGAATAATTCCATCCCCAGGTCTTTTTCCTTTAGTGCCAATTTACCATGCACGATGCTGGTGCGGTACTGCGGCCTGGGGAAAGCTTTTTCAATCATATCGTATCCATCCATCAGGTTCTTCAAATCCATTTTTGCGCTTTCTTCGATGAGCGGATACACAATATAAACCTGCCTTCCTTTAGCGATCTCGCTTTTCATGAATTCATAAACCTTATAACGGGTATTATCGTACCTATGGTATGTGGAGATTGGTTTGCGGCCCGCAGGAAGCTCATCGATAATGCTCAAATCGAGATCGCCATATACGGTCATCGCCAGGGTACGCGGTATTGGAGTGGCTGTCATCACCAATACGTGGGGCTTAATTCCAGGATACTTATTCCATAATTTTCCACGCTGTTCAACACCGAATCGATGTTGCTCATCAATCACCGCCAGTCCTAATTTCCTGAATTTAACTTCATCTTCAATCAGGGCATGAGTACCAATTAAAATATGCAGTATGCCGGATTCCAGTTCAGAAAGAATCTTTTTTCTCCTGGCTTGCCTGGTGCTCCCGGTAAGGAGCATAATATTTACCGGCATGCCCTCAAGCAATTCAGAGATGGAATGAAAATGCTGCGTTGCCAGGATTTCCGTGGGCGCCATCAGGGCAGCCTGGCAGCCATTATCCAGGGCAATGAGCATACAAAGCAGCGCCACCAGGGTTTTCCCGCTGCCTACATCGCCTTGCAGCAGCCTGTTCATTTGTTTCTCCTGTCGCATGTCGTTACGTATCTCCTTAACTACCCTTTTCTGTGCATTGGTGAGCTCAAAGGGTAAATTCCTGCTGAAGAAAATATTGAAATTATCGCCTACCTTATCAAATACATAACCTTTGTTTACTTTGATGCGATTAAGCTTCAAGAGTGAAAGGCGCACCTGTAGCAAAAACAGCTCCTCGAACTTCAGCCGTTTGGTAGCCTTTATTATTTCTTCATTATTGGAGGGGAAATGGATCCACTTAAAAGCCTGTTCCCTGGAACAAAGATCAAATTGACGAATAACAGTGCCGGGTAGATTTTCCGGTATAGCAAAATTTTTTTGCTCGGTGAAAAGCGAGAGCATCAGCTTTCCGATTTGCCTGCTATCCATAACCCTGGCCTTCATTAGTTCGGATGTATTATATACCGGCACAAATTTCAACAGCTTATTGAGCTGGGTTTCGCCGGCCAGCTCCAGTTCGGGATGGGCTATAGTATAATAATTTTTATATTGGCTAGGCTTGCCAAACACGATATATTCCACGCCGGGTTTCAGCATTTCTTCAACCCATTTTATACCCTGAAACCAAACGAGCTCTATGCCACCTTTGTCATCATAAAACCAGGCCTTGAGCCGTCGCTTGAATTTCTTGCCTTCGATAGCCACGTCCGTAATCTGACCTTTAAGCTGAATATAGGCTCCGTCCGGACTGATTTCATTGGTTTTATAGAAACGGCTTTTATCCACATAACGGAAAGGATAATGCTGGATGAAATCACCATAGGTAAAAATATGAAGCTCTTTCTTCAACAGATCCGCCCTTACCGGGCCCATGCCTTTGAGGTATTCGATTGCGGTAGAAAGGAACGTGGAGGACATGGGTGCAAAATACAAGAATGCAAATGAATAATGGATAATGAATAATGAAAAATGCATAATGAAAAATCATTACCTTCAAACATAACCATAATTGCAATCTAGAGCAAATGATGAATTTGCCTTTCCCAACCCCAACGGATGAAACTACGATTAGTTTAATAATAATAGCCAGGCGCAGCCGTAGATGCACCCCACAGGAAATGAAGAATTTGCCTTTCCCAACCCCTGCGTATGAAACTACGATTAGTTCAACAATAATAGCCAGGCATAGCCGTAGGTGCAACCGTAGGTGCAACCGTAGGTGCAACCTATGGAAACAATAATAGCAAGGCGCAACGAATTCTAAGGAAGAAGTATACAGGTACTTCAATTCAATTAGCTGTTTCATCAGCATATCAAATCCGGAAACCTCCTGATTTTCCGGGTTTTGAAATTTAATTGCTTTCCGTTTTTATTTTTTAGGGGAAAAGCATATATTTGCACTCCTAAAAAAATAGAGTAATGTCAAAAGTTTGTGATTTAACCGGAAAAAAAGCGATCGTAGGTAACAAGGTATCGTTCTCTAATAAGAAGAGCCTGCGCCGCTTTCATGTAAACCTGCACACAAAAAAATTCTGGATACCGGAAGAAAAGCAATGGATCGTCCTGAAAGTTTCTACTGCTGCAATGCGTACTATCAGCAAGAAAGGGATCGGCGCATGCATCAACGACGTGATTAAATACGGTAAAATATAATATAAGAATTAAGCATCATGGCAAAAAAAGGAAACCGCATACAAGTGATCATGGAATGTACCGAGCATAAGAATTCAGGCCTGGCCGGAACCTCAAGATACATCACCACGAAAAATAAAAAGAACACTACAGACCGTTTGGAATTGAAGAAATTCAACCCGATCATGAAAAAAATGACTGTTCATAAAGAGATTAAATAATTTAAATACGATATAAAATGGCAAAGAAGGTTGTTGCAACATTAAAAAAAGGTACAGGTAAGGATTTCTCTAAAATAATCCGTGTAGTTCGTTCCCCTAAAACAGGAGCTTATACATTCAAATCGGAAATGGTTCCTACCGACCAGATCAAAGACGCATTTAAAAAGTAATTTTTTCAATTCAATAAACAAAAGCTTTTCGTTTTCTGCGAAAAGCTTTTTGTGTTTATTAGGTAGTATTGGTGTTGAGTATTAGGTATTGCGACGTTGCCCTGATTATTCAGAACATTATACTCGTTGACCTCTGACCACTTAGCACTGACAACTGACCACCGCATTATGGGCATTTTTAGTTTTTTCAGTAAAGATAAAAAAGAGAACCTGGATAAGGGCTTAGAGAAAACACGTGAAGGAATTTTTTCTAAGATCACCAAGGCTATTGCTGGAAAATCTAAAATCGACGATGAATTCCTGGATGAACTGGAAGGCATTCTAATTGCAAGCGACGTAGGGGTGAATACAACCCTGAAAATTATCAAAAGGATTGAAGCCCGCGTCGCAGCAGATAAATTTGTGACCACCGCCGATTTGAACAGCCTGCTTAAGGATGAAATCGTGCAGCTTCTCAATGAAAATTCTATAGAAATTAATAATACCTATGAAGACCTAAAAGGGATCAAGCCTTATGTGATCATGGTGGTGGGTGTTAATGGGGTGGGGAAAACCACCACCATTGGCAAGCTCGCCAATATGTTCATGAAAAATGGAAAGAAAGTAGTGATCGGTGCAGCGGATACTTTCCGTGCAGCGGCGGTGGACCAGCTGAAAGTATGGAGTGAACGTAGCGGCGCTACTTTTATCAGCCATGGCATGAATACCGATCCTGCCTCTGTAGCGTTTGATGCCGTAAAGAAAGCCATTGAAATGGATGCAGATGTGGTATTGATTGATACTGCTGGCCGATTGCATAATAAAATAAATTTGATGAACGAGCTTACCAAAATAAAGCGCGTGATGAGCAAAAGCATTGAAGCAGCCCCACATGAGGTGATGCTCGTTATTGATGGAAGCACCGGCCAGAATGCCTTTGAACAGGCCAAACAATTTACGCTGGCAACGGAGCTTACATCTCTTGCTGTAACCAAGCTTGATGGCACCGCCAAAGGTGGCGTGGTGATTGGCATCAGCGATGAATTAAAAATTCCTGTAAAATATATTGGTGTGGGCGAAAAAGTGGAGGACTTGCAAGTATTCAACCGGGAAGCATTTGTAAGTGCCTTGTTGGGGCTGTAGGGCTTTGGCTAATGGGATTTATTACAATAAATCAATTAATTATTGGTTTGTTTTTTATCATTACAAAGGCCTTACAGCCTTGCTGACAGATTTCACTCTTACAACCTAAAGCTAACACCAACAATGGTATCATGGGCGGAATAATGAAATTTAAATAATTCAAAAAATTAGGCCCATTCAATTACCTCACAATAATTACTGTGCCCTTCTCATTGTATTCTTTCAAATCGTAACCTGTGACATTGATATTATAGATATAGGTATCCTCAGGAACCATTTTGCCATTGAAAGTTCCATCCCATGATGGCTGCGATGGCGTGGATTTAAACATCAGCTCACCCCAGCGATTGTAAATGGTGATATCATATTTGGTGAAATACAATCCTTCAGGCTTAAATACATCATTCAAATTCGGCGAGAAGCCAGGGCTGAATGCATTAGGGATCCATAACACCGGATGCTGTGACAGACATACGATATTGGAATTGGAGATGGCATCCAGGCTTCCGGGGCCTTCGTGCGCCTGGATATAATAGCAGTAGTTATGGATGCTGCTGGTAAAGGTAGTGTCTTTATAAACCGTATCGCCTGCATTCACAGCAGCTAAAATATAAGGAATGCCCCCATCTTCTGCCTTAATAATATCATATTGCCCTACGCCGCCATTCCAGCTGAAATATTTAGACCAGCTTAATGTATGCACCAATCTTTCTGACGATCCCCGCAATAAAATGGTTTTCGATTCATTGCTGAATTGCCCTGTATTATAACAATTATCTGTAGGTGTGATTTTGTAAAATACATTCGTATCGGCTGCATTCACCCCTTTATCAGTATAGCTGGTTTCAAATGGTGAATTGGTAGAGTATATTCGTAACCATCCTGTATTGCCTAACCTGCGGA
>JBBRJE010000032.1:0-14160 GCA_038219845.1 Bacteroidia bacterium | reverse complement strand
GACCTTCCCCTGGTTAATGGTAAAGATGCAGATTGGGTGAGAAGGCTTTTCCGAACAGAAGAGACTACCACGATTTATGGATATTATAACCGTAAAGATGATGAAAACATAGTGTATGGCAAGATCACCGATAGGAATGGGAAGGAGGTTGTAAAGGAGAAGGCGCTCGCCAAAATTTCAGCCTCTAAGAAAAAATATATCGGTAACTTAGGGCAGGTGATTTCTAAAGACCAAAGTAAGATTCTAATCTACCGGGAAGTCACCGCCAAAGAGAGTGAACAGGAAGAAATTGAATTATGGCTTTATGATGACCAGCTCACCAAAATCTATAAGAAGAAGATGACCTTCCCTTATAAAAACAAACAATTTTTTATTCAGGATTATTTGGTGACGAATGAAGGTAAGGTTATTATTATCGCGTATTGGAAGCCTTCCAAAGATGAGGTAAAAGCCAATCCTGACAAGAAAAACACGCTGAACTTTAAAGTCTTTGGATTAACGCAGGACAAGGAAGAGCTGGAAGAGATCAAAATCACTAAAAAAGGAGTGGCTTTAAGTACCTCTTATGGCTGGGTGCTCGATTCGGGAAACATTGTATTCACAGGCTATTATCGGGATGGGGGTGAAAAACGATACCAATATGGGGCGAATGGAATTTATTATGTAAAAGTAAATACCACCAACTGGGAAATAGTGAGCAGTCATTTTAGTAAAATTCCAAAGGAGGATCTTACCCGGATCTTCGAATGCAACGCCAATAATGAGCGTCAGAAAAAAAGAGCAAAAACAGCAGTGGATAATGGCGCCGGTCTTAGCAGCTTCGCACTTCGCGGAATTTATTATAATGATGATGGCTCGGTAAAAATCATCTCACAGATGGAATGGATTGAACAGGTATGCACCACCGATCCGAAAACACATATAACAACCTGCCATTATATTTATTATAATTATCAGATCGTAGAGTTTGACCTGGATGCCGAAGGAAATATTGTTAAAACTATCGTCATTCCTAAAAAACAGATTATGGTCACCCCCGTTTATAATGGCCATATTGCTTTGATGAACGATTCGAAAACTTTTTTCATCTTTAACGATGCTGACAAAAATTTTAACGAGAAAAAACTCGCCAAGCATGATGGAAATAAGTTTTATTACGTGTTTGGAGGAGGCAGATCAAGGCTTGTTTATACTTATGCTAAGAAAAAAGGAGATGTTGCGAAGGTGGCCATGATTGATAACTATAAAATTAATATACTCATTTTCCCTTATTCATTTGTAAGGATTGACCGTGGAACTGTTGTCACCTGGGGCAGGCTGAGAAAAGGCAAAGAGCTGCTTTTGGTGAAATTCTATCTGAAAGATAAAGAAACAAAGGATTAAGGGGATTGCATTATAAGTCTTTGGCAATACCTGAGCGTTGATGCTTTGTAGAAATCAGACTTCCTTCAATTATCGTAATTTTCTAATTTTTAACGCATGAATATTGTTCTATTTTTGCGCCTTAAATACTTTCTATGACTGATATTCAATTTAAAGACCTTAAAAAAAGGGTGGAGGATTTATACCATTACCTTGATATTGAGAAAAAGCTGGGCGAGATAAAAGATGATGAAGATAAATCGCACGCGCCGGGATTCTGGGATGACCCGAAATCAGCAGAAGTATTATTGAAAAAAGTGAAGGTAAAAAAAACCTGGACCGATAGCTACCAGGAAGTGAAATCCACCTTCGATGATATGAAGGTGCTATGGGATTTCTATATCGAAGGGGATGTGGAAGAGAAGGAGATGGACCAGAATTATGCGAAGACCTTAGAAAAAACAGAAGCCCTGGAATTTAAAAATATGCTTCGTAATGAAGAAGACCAGCTGAACTGCATCATCACCATCAATCCCGGTGCGGGCGGTACAGAGAGCCAGGACTGGGCCGAGATGCTCATGCGAATGTATACGATGTACGGTGAAAAAAATGGCTTTAAAGTGACCCAGCTCGATCTGCAATGGGGCGATGGAGCCGGAATAAAAAGTGCTTCGCTCGAGTTTGAAGGGCCCTTTGCTTATGGCTATCTTAAAGGTGAGAACGGAGTGCATCGTATGGTGCGCCTAAGCCCATTCGATTCCGCCAATAAAAGACATACCTCTTTTGCCTCAGTTTATTGCTACCCCGTGGTAGACGACAGTATTGAAATAGATATCAAAGAATCAGATATTGAAATTCATACTTCCCGATCGGGCGGAGCGGGCGGACAAAATGTAAATAAGGTGGAAACAAAAGTTCAGCTCACCCATAAGCCCACAGGCATCGTGGTGGTATGCCAGGTCGATCGTTCACAGATTGGAAATAAAGAGCGCGCCATGCAGATGCTTCGCTCCCAGCTCTACGAAATTGAGCTCCGTAAGCAGAATGATGCGCGTGCCAAGATCGAAGCGGGTAAAAAGAAAATTGAATGGGGTTCACAGATACGTAATTATGTTTTTCATCCCTATAAGCTGGTAAAAGATCTGCGCACCGGCGTTGAAACCAGCGATGTTCAGAAGGTGATGGACGGCGACCTGAACCAGTTCATCAAGCCATACCTGATGGAATATAATTGAACAGCTTATGTACCGGAATCGTTTTAAAAATTACAAATGAAAAAGTAAATGGAGAAAAATAGAAATCCTTTGATGAGCACCGACAGGCTCCTGGCATTCAGCGATGGGGTGTTTGCCATTGCAATCACCATACTCATCCTGGAAATAAAAATTCCGAAACACTCCGACCTTCAGGCTGCCGGCGGATTATATGCTTACCTGCTTCATATCTGGCCCAGCTATGCCTCTTATATAATGACATTTCTGGCTATCGGAATATACTGGAGCAATCATCACTGGCTATTTACCTTTATAAATAAAAGCAACCATACGTTTAATATGTTAAACATCCTCTTCCTGATGACAATATCATTTATGCCCTTTACAACTGCTATCCTGGGTGAATATATCCTTGATGAAGAATATAAAAATGCGGCCGTCACATCTTATTGTTTCGGCTATCTATTGCCCGTAATACCCATTCTCATTGTATATTTATATGCAGTGCATAAACACCGTCTGGTAGCGCCTAACCTGAATAACGAATTCATAAAAAAAATGGTCTATAAATTAGTTTTCGGGATGTTATTAATAATGTTTGCCCTGGGCTTATCTTTTTATTACCCTAACATAGCCTTGGGCATTATAGGTATTTGCCTGCTACTTTATTTATTGCCACCAGATACCCCGGTTTATGACTGAGCCACCATTTCATTATGAGGCAGGTAATAAAGAATTTGGTTTGATCTCCATAAATTTATCAATATGAATTTAGTTTAATAAATAAATTATCATGAACCCTTTTAATCAACGCAGCTCCTGGCCCTCGGCATTTCTTACCGGCCTTATCGGATGGACATATCCTCCATATAGCGGCCACATGCACTTCGCTTGGTGGACTTTTTTATTCGAGAATGGTTTTGATTCCTAACCTCCAATATGTTCCTGAAAGTGCCAGAGAAGCATACCTTAATAAAATGATAAAAAGGTTTGCTTATATAAAATGGATTGGGGTGCTCATCATTGTTTTCACGGGTAGCTATCAATGGTATACTGTTTATCCGGAGGTGATACAGAAGACCAGTTATCTTATCGCCTTCGCCATTAAAATGGCAGGTGCTTTTGGCCTTTTTTCAATTACCTTCTTATTGGCGCTACCTAATGAAAGGCTTGTTACGATGCAACAGAACCGAGCCTTCTGGACAATAATTAATATCTTTTGCGGGTTGGTAATTTTAATTGGTGCTGCGCTAATGAAAATGATTCGCGAAGGACAATTTTTTTAAATCTGCATACCATGAATATCATCGATTTTTTAACCGGCTTAACTTTAATGAATGCCATGCCTCATTTTGTTTTAGGGATATGGAAAGGTAAAATGATGAGTGGCTTCGGTATGGGTAACACTAAAAACATTTTATGGGGTCTCACCAATTTTATGCTTTCTATTGGTTTATTCATTTATAAATATGGGGTAAAAGGCTTATTGCAAAATCCAATTTATCTCGGCGCATTATCTGTCCTGGTGGTTTTCTTTCTTAGCGCTAAGCTCTGGTATAAATATTATTATAAAGAACCAGGCAATTAATATCATCCCACCGCTTCAGGGTAAGAATATCACAGGGAAATTCGATTTAAAAATATCTGATTAGCAAGGCATTTGGGGTATATACCAAATTTTATTTATCTTTATTCCTTAAAAATTTATTATGATGGATTCCGCTGCTAAAGAAATTGCCCGACTTGAGACGCTCAAAAAAATGGAAATACTGGACACCCCTGCCGATGGCAGCTTTAATAAAATCACGGAATTGGCCTCCCAGATATTTAATGTTCCTATCGCTTTAATAAGCCTGGTTGATTCGGACCGGATATGGTTCAAGTCTCATTTCGGCCTGGAAATTAACCAGATTGAAAAGAATCCTGGCTTGTGCTCATCAGCCATACTTTCCGACGAGGTTTATCTTGTTGAAGATGCCAGGAATGACCCGCGCTGCCTGGCTAATCCATTGGTAGCTGGCGATTTCGGATTGCAATTTTATGCTGCTGCCCCACTGCAAACCAAAGAAGGATATAATTTAGGCACAATATGTATAATTGATAAAAGGCAACGCTTTATAAATTCCGACCAACAGCAAATGCTTAAGCAGCTGGCAAGTATTGTTATGGATGAGCTGGAACTACGGTTGCAATCGCGCAATATTATTAAGGAATATAATGCCAGGATTGCAGCCTTGGAAATGGGGAATTAATTTGCTTACAGGTAGGAGAATAATTTTTAAGGGAATCATGTTTTTATTTTAATCCGGGGATAAATTATACTACATGGTCGTTCTTAAAATAAAGGCTATCTTTACCAAACCAGGAAGAGTAGCCAGGATAAAAAAGTGAACTGCTCAATACTTGCGTTAAATTAATTCCTCAAAATATGAAAATAATAAAATTAGTAGTAATCATTTGCATCGTTGCAGCTATTGCAACCACATCCATTAGCTGTAAGAAATGCAAGAAAGAAGATCCAAGGGCCAGGATCATAAATAATGGTACCCAAAAGGCCAGTGTTCAGATCAAAACTTCCGGCGGAAATACCGTTAATATTAATAATGTGGACCCTGGTACTTCCTCCCCTTATAGCTCTTATGCAGCCGGTATCGTTACCTTTACCATCACCGTGCAAAATAACAACTACCCCATCACCGTCGATATGAAGCAATGTTATGAATATGATATCGCTATCGACAATAATAATAAAATCACTTCCCTTCCTATCGACAGGAACAAATAAAATTTCGTCATAGCAGATATCAGGACGGTAAATGTTATGAACTGAAGACTGGAGAATCCGGAGCTGGCTTATATTGTATGAAGAAATTAGCTTATGTTGATGCCCTCCGGGGGCTTGCAATTTTAGGTGTAATAATGGTGCATACAAACCAGTACGGGAATTCTAATCTCTCCAATACTGCAAACCAGATAATTTATGAAGGCGAAAATGGGGTCCAGTTATTTTTTCTCGCCAGCGCATTCACTTTATTTCTCTCTTTTCAAAACCGCCTGACTACCGAAGCATTCCCGGTGAGAAACTTTTTTATCCGGCGGTTGTTCAGGATTGCCCCGATGTATTATTTGGGCATCATTTATTATTTATTCCAGGATGGCTTTGGACCCAGGTTTTGGCTTGGAGATGCAACCCATATCACCTTCATCAATATCGTTTCCAATTTCACCTTTTTGCATGGGCTCAATCCCTATTGGATTTCAAGTGTAGTGCCCGGAGGCTGGTCTATTGCGGTGGAAATGATATTTTATCTTGCCTTGCCCTATTTGTTTTCCAGAATTAAAAACAGCGGGCAGGCGCTCAATTTTTTTATCCTGAGCCTCTTGATCCGCTTTGTGCTCCAGGAGCTTCTTTTCAGATATCCCCTTATTGGTTCCGACAGGCTATGGACTTCCTATCTTTACTTTTATTTCCCCAGTCAATTGCCCATTTTCGCTTTAGGCATCCTGATGTATTTTTTAATCAGCGGAAAAAAAGAAGCAGTGCAATTTTCTGGAAAATCATTGCTGGTATTATGTTTGATGATTGTGGCGCAAATGGCTACAAGCATTATTTTTATATTTCCAAAACATATCCTTTTTGGTATCGCCTTCTTATTTTTAGGAATTGGAATCAGTAAATATAATTTCAAGCCCATCGTCAATCCTCTTATATGCTTTATTGGGCGGATCAGCTTCAGCATGTACCTGGTTCATTTTGCGGTCTTATACTGGTTTACGAAACTAAATTTTATCAATTATTTTGCTGAAGGCAATTTAAATTATTTAATCAGATATTTCCTGGTATGCATGGTCTCCATTATCATCTCCACTTTGCTTTATTACAGTGTAGAGCTTCCTTTTCAAAATATCGGGAAACGTATTATTTTCAAGTTTGAGAAGCGCAATGAAATGAAGAAAGGAATTCTTTTGGGGGAACGACCAAATGATTAAAAGGAGCACGAAGGCAGGGATAGGTTCAGGAAAATTTATTGATCAGGTATTCATTTGTAAACCCGGAATGGCGAAAGCGACTTAGAATCTTTTGGTATAATTATATTTACCATTGGTAAAGCTTAATGCCGCCAGGCTGCCATCATGATGCGGGATGGCTTGCACAATTACCTTTCCATTCGATGCCTTGCCGGTAGCCCAGGCCAAAGCCTTTGCGGCCTTTGTTTTCAAGGTGAATCCGGAATTTTCCATCGCCTGTGCCAAGGCCGAATCTTTAAGAATCCGCTGTAAATTTATGGAAGCGATACCATGCTTCGCATTCCCTTTCTTATCATTGCCCGGATCAACAGGTTGCTTCACCTCAGGAGCGATAAAAATATGTTGCGGTACGTAGCTATTCACCAGGGCTTCCAAGTAATCTTCGGGCAGTCGGCTTTGGCTATAGGAATAAAAATTATCAGGAGCTTTATTTATAACAGGCAGCTGCTTTAGTTCGATTTTAGTATTGCCCGCAGGTGATACTTTTTGCACCAACGCAGGTACAGGGATGGGCGGGGAATTACTTAAATTCCTTTTATCAGATACAGCCAATGTTCCGGCATTCTTTTGGTTAGCAATAATATTTGATGGTAAAAAATTAATTCCATTCCTGCTAGCGGTTAAACCGATACGGAATGAGTTAAAAAATCCAAGGCCCAATACCACAAAAAGACAGGCTGCCGCTGCAACAGCACTGTAGCGCAGCAATGGCATCATGCTACCCTTCTTTAAGCTGTTTTTATTTGGATACTTAAGCGCTATCCCCGGCTTTAATTTCGTGTGGGCAAATAAGTTCCTGTCACGCTCGTATTGCGGATGGGCGGCAAGGAATAGGTTCAGCTCGTTTATTTCATGGGGTAAAAGATCCTGCTCCAATTCAGCAACCAGGAACGTATCAATATTTGAATGGCCTACCTCGTTTCTTAATATTTCATTTTTAGCATCATAGGTCAGATCATCTTGGGGCAGGCTGAATTGGCCTGCATCCAGGATCTCCTTTTTAATTTCCGGATGCTGATTGAGGAAATAAAATAAAGCTTCAGTAAGATCAGGGCTCAAGTTCCCATCCCAATAGTCGACGATATAGGCCTCGTAATTATTTCGATTGATTGTAGATGTGTTTTTCATTTTTAAATTACATTTTGCATGCTTCCCAAATAATTCTTTAAAAAAGTGCGGGCCCTGAAAATATAAACCTTAACCTGTGATTCATTCAAATTCAAAATTGAGCCGATCTCTTTATAATCATAACCTTCAAAATCACGAAGGAGGATCACTTCCCGTTGTGCATCGGGTAATTTATCCAGGGCCTTGCGAACAATGCGTTCCGTATCTGTATATTCGTATTCCACGCTGTATTTATTTTCGTTCACCTGGCTGAAATCCGTTTTGCGCTTATCTTTCCTTATCTTATCGATCATGGTATTATGTGCGATCTGGAAGATATAGGATTTGGCCCGGGGGAAATCAACGCTACCACAATTTTTCCAAACCTTTTCAAAAGTATCCTGCACCACATCTTTGGCTTCTTCCTTATTGCGCATCTGGTGTGCAATAAAGCGGTAAGCGCCGTCTGAGAATTGCTCCACGCAAAGGTTATATTCGGCAGTCGTCATGCAGGGTTTCGAAATCTTCGTTCAATATTATTCGCTTATAACGATGATACGGGGAAGAATGGTATAATGTTACAAAATTAGGGGAAAGTGGTCAGTGGTTAATCTCAGCTTCGCCTAAAGGGGGCAATGCTGAAAAAAGGATCCTTAGTGTTAATCAATATTATTTCAAATATAACTGCTATTGTATTCCTGACCACTGTAAAATGAAAACTGTACACCTATTTCCCAATCGCAAACATCACCGGGATCTTATGCAAATCGATCTTCATCTTTTTCCATTCACCAATGGACTGGGTGATGATTTGCTCCCGGGGCGAGGTAAGGGCAATGCCTGCACATAGCATCGTACGGCCCTCGCAGCTTTCCAGCAACTCTTTTAGAAGTTGGTTGTTCCGATAGGGGGCTTCCATAAAAAGCTGCGTATAATTTCTCACTGTCGCATCCACTTCCATTTGCTTTATCTTTTTCTGCCGTAATGCTTTATCATAAGGGAGGTAGCCATGAAAGGTGAATTGCTGGCCTGTAAATCCGCTGGCAACAAGGGTTAAAACGATGCTTGAAGGCCCGGCAAGTGAAACAACTGTGATCTTCATCTCATGGCAACGCCTTACCAGCTGGTAGCCGGGGTCGGCCATACAGGGCATGCCGGCATCGCTGAGCAAAGCCATATCGTGGCCCAGCAAAAGAGGTGCAATCATATTTTTAAGATCACCGCTGGCATTATGCTCGTTTAAGAGCTCAATCTTAAGCTCTGATTGGGCTTTCAAGGGTAAAATTTTCTTTACATAAGCCCTGATATTCTTCTCCGTTTCGCCGGTATAATAGTCTAAACTGCCTGCTATTGCTGTAACACGGGCTTGTAAATGGGAAACTGTATTGGTATCGTCCAGAAAATTAGGTAATAAATATAGTATGCCCCTTGCTTGTGGATCCATTTAATTTGTTATTTTTGAAAACTGACGTATATTTCGACCAACAAAGAAAATTAAAAAAATTTATTATTCTTTTAAATATACCCAGAACAAAAAATTTACTTGATGCTGAACAAACTATTTTTATCCCTTACCTTGCTGTGCGCTTTTTGTTCTGATGCACAGCTGCGTTTTGGAAACGAGTGGATTGATTATTCTCAGCAATATTACAAAATCACCTTATTCAAAGACGGCATTTACCGTATAAACTACGCCAGCCTCCAACAGGCAGGCCTTCCATTAGCCACGCTGAACCCTAAAAATCTCCAGCTGTTCCATCTCGGGAAAGAAATTGCAATATATATCGCGGGTGAAGATGACAACCAATTTGACAATGGTGATTTCTTAGAGTTTTATGCAGAACATAATACCGGGAAAACTGATTCCGCCTTATTCAACGGAACAGCCCAGGCTAATCCTTATTACAGCTTCGTTTCCGATACCACTGCCTATTTCCTAAGTTGGAATAATAACCAGGCCGGCAAACGCGTGACGGTTTTCTCCGACAATTCATATAACAGCTTCACACCGGAAAATTACTATATCCACCATAACCTGTATTATGGGAAATTTGATCCCACGGCCAATGATAATGCCTATAATTCTGGCATACCCAACAGCACAATCTATGGCTCGGAATATTCCAATAATGAAGGCTTCAGCAGCCCCTATGTGGGATTGCCCAGCGGTACATTTTCATTGCCCTTCAACACTGATAATTATTATAAAAAAGGGCCTAAACCACTGGTGAGCGCCACGCTCTCGGGGGTATCAAATGCTCAGAAAAGCAATGGGTCTACCTTTAATCATTATATCCAGCTCTCCTTTGGAAATTATAAGATATTCCAGGATTCATTGCTAGGATTCTATTCCAAGCAAATTATTAACGCTCCCATCGACACGCCGGTGATTCTTGGAAATACCACCTCATTACAATTAAAAGTTATCGACAGCCTTTATATTGCCGCCGACTGGAACACTATTGCCTATGCCGAAATTGCTTACCCGCGCAGCTTTGAGCTGAATTCCACAACTTCATTGCAATATAATCTCACTAAATCCCAGCAGTATATCAGCTGGAAAAATTATGGGAATGGTGTTCAGCAAAGTCCTGTGATCTATGACATCATAAATAACTATCGGGTATCGGGAACCGTAAGCGGCACCAACCTGAAGATCATCTTTCCTGCCACTGCCGCGGGCAAAAATATTTTCATGTCCGATAGCACCGGGATCACGTATATCGGATTGAAGCCAGTACAGTTTCTGAAGGTGAATACCGCAATAAACTATGATTACCTGATTATCACCCATAGTAATTTTTTACAAGAAGCAAATAATTATAAAAATTATAACGCCAAAAGGTACCAGAACTTTAATACCCTGGTGGTTACCTCAGAGGAGCTTTATGATGCCTTTTATTACGGACTCCATCATCCGCTGGCCGTGAGACATTTTTGTGATTTTATGCTGGAGAATGCGTCCATCGCACCCAAATATCTATTATTGATGGGCAAAGGGGAACAAACGAATTTATTACGTGACCCTTTTAATTATAAGCTCGATTTTGTACCGAGCATCGGTGTGCCGGGCAGCGATCATATGTTTACTGCCGGATTAAAGGGCTCACAATATTATGAACCGGCGATCTCTACAGGGAGGCTGGCATGTAAAACGCCTGCGGAAGCGGCGAATTACCTTCAGAAGCTCAAAGATTATGAGGCGCAGCCCGATACTGCAGCATGGAAAAAAAATGTGATGCACTTATTGGGAGGAGAGGATATTTTCCAGGCCAACGGCATTGATGCGATCATGAAAATTAATGCCGCGGTGCTCAGGAAGCCTTATTACGGGGCGCGGGTGACTACCTTTAATAAAAATTCCACCTCTCCCATCGACAGCAGCCTCGAACAGAAAATACAGAATGTTTTAAACCAGGGCGTAGGCTTGATGACATTCTTCGGGCATGGTTCTTTGAATGAAACGGATATTAAATTTGGTGATGCCTGCCAGATGAATAATTACCGGAAGTATCCCATAATGTATATGAATGGTTGTAATGTGGGGAATGCCAATATCGCATATCAGTTTAATACCGCACAAAATAAATGCCCGCTGAGCAATCCGGGAAATATTGCTTCCAAAGGTGAGGTATATATTTTAGAAAAAGACAAAGGAGCTATCGTTTGGCTGGCCCAGGCCAATAGCTCTACGCTTTCTACGCAGGCCACGCAGATCGATACTTTATATTCACTCCTCTCCAGGGAGTACTATGGTCAGAGCTTCGGCAATATCGTTAAGCAGATGATCGTGCATACACAGGTGCTGAATCCTACCAGCCCGGATATACGTAATCATTCCCTTCAGATCATCTACCAGGGTGACCCTGCGTTAAGGCTTTTCTATCCTCCCCTGCCCGATTATAAAATTACAAATAGCAGCCTCTTTCTTTATCCTTATAATGCCAATGCCGTTAGCGATTCATTTGCCATCGGAATAAATATCACCAATTACGGGAAAGCTATTGATGATTCGCTTTCGGTGAAGGTTAGAAGAACCTATGGCAGCACCATCGTTGATTATCCAATAATAAAAATAAAAGCGCCATTACTTAATGATACCCTCTTTTATTATATAAAATCCAAAGATATACGTACCACAGGTAATAATAAGTTCGAAGTATGGATCGATGAACCCAATAAGATCGCTGAAATAAATGAGCTGAATAATTATGCATCGTTATCCGCTTACCTGCCAGGCAACGGTGTGAATCTAGTTTCACCACGTAAATACAGCATCAGCGATAGCACGAATATGAATCTGGTGGCACAGAGCAGTAATTTATTCGGCGCCACCGATGCGGAATTTTATTTTGAGCTTGACACCACGCCCTATTTTAATAGTTCGTCATTACGTCGCTCATCCCTGATCAAAGCCAGGCACCTGGCCTCTTGGAGTATCACCCTGCCTTCGACAGACAGCATCGTGTATTATTGGCGTGCCCGCCTGAATCTGGCGGATACCGCCGGTGGCTATTGGCAGCAACAATCATTCACCTATATAAAAAACAGCAGCGAAGGATGGAACCAAAGTCATTTTTTACAGTATAGCGGAATCCAATCGTCGGATTTAAATATTGATACCGCAAAAAGGAGCATCAACTTTTTCCCGATAAAAAGAAATTTCAAAGTGAATACCTCACGTTATGCGCATTGTGGCCGGGGCTTCGTACTGGACGGATACCAGGGAGGTCTGAATTCAGGTGTTGTGGGTGGACAATCCACGAACCTTATCGTGATGGAGATTAACCAGTATACACTCGATCCGGAATTGAATTTTTTCAAGCCAGCCGTGGGTTATAATGTGAGCTATAAACAATATACCACCACGATCCCAGGGCAACAGGATTCATTCATTAGTTATATCAACCAAATTAAAGATGGCCAGTTTGTTGGGATCTATACCCGTTATGCCCCGGCCATCACCTCCTGGGATACGGCCATGTTCAGCACAATAGAAAAGCTGGGATTTAATGTCACCAAGGCCAGGGGGATCAATAATGAGTACACCTCCTTCGTTGCCATAGGGCAAAAAGGTGGAGGAAGAAATGGCTTCGTTCCAATCGATGATACGCTGCATTATCAGGCAGGCCTGGCCCAATGCTGCTTTTGCAATCCTGATAGCCTGAACCCGGTGCTCGAAATTTCCACCTCCCTGGTGGGCAGCGATACCAAAGGAACAATGAGCTCTGAAATCATTGGCCCTGCTGCTTCCTGGAGCGAAGTGTTTTACCGTTATAAAAAGGACGGCCTCAATTCCAGGGATACAATAACGGTGGATGTAGTCGGCATTTCGCAGGATAAAACCAAGGAAACGATATTATATTCCGGCGTTGGAACCGATTCATTCGCCATCAATGCTATCGATGCCAGGCAATATCCATTTATGAAACTTGTGGCACACTTAAGCGATATAAAAAATCATACGGCCCCGGAGTTCTTAGGATGGCAGGTAAGATATACAGGTATTCCAGAAGGCACAATCGACCCCTCCAATATAAAATATCCATTCGTATTCCTCAAAGATTCATTGAATGAAGGCGACTCGTTGAATTTAAAATATGCGTTTGTAAATATCTCGTCCCATAATTTCAAAGCCCCTTTGTATATTAACTATACCGTGAGCGACATAAATAAAGGATATAAGCAAACGGTAAAAATATTTAAGGATAGTATTGGCAGCATCCTATATGCCGGCGACACTTTCTATATTCAAAAAACCTTTAGCACACGGGGCATGACCGGCAATAATATCCTTGATGTTTTTGTTAATGAGCAAATGCAGCCTGAAGAAAGTTATGCCAATAATAATTTCAGCAAGCCCTTTTATATATTCACCGATAAAACCAATCCATTGCTTGATGTGACTTTCGATGGCGTACATATCCGCAACAGTGATATTGTATCTCCCAACCCAGTGATCCTGATTACCGTAAAAGATGAAAACACCACATTATTGATTAACGATACATCAAAATTCTTGCTCCTTTTCAGCCGTCCCGATAAACCCGTGGCGGATACGATCGCATTCACCAATCCCGACCTGTTCTTCGTGCCTTCCTCGAAGCAAAAGATAAATAAAGCCATTATAGAATATGCGCCTAAAAACTTAGCTGATGGACTATACTATTTAAAGGTGCAGGCCTATGATCGTGTAGGTAATATTTCTGGCGCAAATATGTACGAGGTAAGTTTCATGGTTATTAATAAGCAAACATCCACGCATTTCTATCCATATCCTAACCCTTTCAGTACGGCAATGCATTTTGTATTTACCATCACCGGCAAAGTGCCTGATAATATTTATGTGCAGATTTCCACCGTCACTGGCAAAGTGGTGAAAACAGTGACGAAGGAGGAGATGGGCTTTATCCATATCGGAACCAATATCACGCAATGGGCCTGGGAT
>JBBRJE010000031.1:0-14248 GCA_038219845.1 Bacteroidia bacterium | reverse complement strand
GTCGTGTATCCTGCAGTGGTGCTCAGTCCCAGAGCTGGTGACCAGCTGGCAGTCCCAAAGCCCGTTCCGGTGAGTGTAGTGCTGGTACCAATACATTGCGTCGTGTCATTATTATAAATCCTGGCAAGTGATTGCTTAAATATCCGGACCTGCTTCACTGAAGAATCTTTTTTAGATTCAAGCGAATCGAATACTACCAAGCTGACATTAAAAGTTCCGGTATCACTGAAACTATGGTTTACTGAAGAGGTATCATTTTTAGACAATGAATCATTGATGCCCGAGTTAGGATCACCGAAATACCATTTATAATGATGCGCAGCAAGGGATGTATTTCTAAAGCTTACGTTGAAAACCCCACATTGGGGTATAGGGAAGGTGAATTGAGAAGTGGGAGCCGTGCAGTTGTTGAAAACGATTGTTCGGGACAATGAATTGGTGCATCCTGTAGTAGTATCGGTTACTGTCACGGTGAAAGTGGTGGTGTTTGTAAATCTGTATTCCACACTGTTATGATTGGATGAAACATAACTTTTAGGTATCGGTGTCCAGCTATATTTGTAGGCCGGGTCGTTGGCTGCTGTAATAAATATATTAATTGTATCCTTATTCTGGCAATAATCCTGGAAAGAATTGGGAAGAACAAATAAGACAGGCGTTGGTGCCAGAACAATGGTGTGTTCAATACTATCGACTGCCTGGCTGGAAATATTTAAAATATAAAGCTTAACATTATACGTGCCGTAGGAGCTAAAGGTGTGTGATTGGGTTGTTTTGGTGGCGTTGAATGCATAATTATTTGAACCTGTAACAGGATCGCCAAAATCCCAGCCATAGGCAGTGTTGGTGCCGCTGGAGGTATTTGTGAAGGAGGCCGTCAATGTTCCACAAACAGGATTGGTATATGTAAAATTCGCAGCTGCATATACTGCATTTAAAAGCAGCAAAGACAAGGCTGTGGATAATAATTTTTTCATTTTACGGAAAGGCAAATTTAGTTTACTTTGTGCAATTAAGCATTATAAGATTCGTTAAATGAATTCCGATAGTATTTTATTGCCAAGCGACTGGAAAGCGTATCTGGGAGAGGAATTCAGCAGGGGGTATATGCAAGAATTAAAGGCGTACCTCCAACTTGAAAAATCATCAGGAAAAATTATTTTTCCTGTATCGGGCGAAATATTCAATGCATTTAACAGCACCCCTTTGGAGAATATTAAAGTAATCATTCTTGGTCAGGATCCATATCATGGAGAAGGCCAGGCGCATGGTCTCAGCTTTTCGGTGAAGGAAAATGTTAAGCCTCCTCCTTCACTTCAAAATATTTTCAAAGAATTAAATCATGACCTGGGATGTGAAATACCTACACATGGTAACCTCTCCGGCTGGGCGAGCCAAGGTGTTTTACTCCTTAACTCCGTTCTAACTGTAAGGGCCCACGAACCTGCCTCACACCGGGGAAAAGGCTGGGAAGAATTCACTGATTTAGTGATAAAGAAGCTACAGGAAACAAAATCTAACCTTGTGTTTTTGCTCTGGGGTAAATTTGCCCAAAGCAAAGCGAAACTGATTGATGAACATAAGCATCTTATCCTTGAAGCTGCCCATCCATCTCCATTCTCAGCTTATAATGGATTCTTTGGATGCAGGCACTTTTCTAAAACCAATGCCTATTTAAAAGCGCATGGTAAAGATATTATCAACTGGCAGCTTTAGTTTCCTAATAAATTATTGTTTTATTTCACTTTTTAAAAAACCAAAATTATTAAATTACGTAAGTTGTTTTATTATGTATAAGATTCTATTTATCATTTCAATATTTGCTTTGCTGAATACCGCCTGTAACAGCCAGAGCGCATCAAAAACATCTAAAAAAGACAGTACTATGACAAACGCCAAAGTTATTAAAACTGACGCCGAATGGAAGAAACAATTAAGTCCCGAACAGTATCATGTTACGAGGGAGAAGGGAACAGAAGCTGCCTATAGTGGTAAATACTGGGATAACCATGAAAAGGGAATTTATTATTGTGTATGCTGCCACCAGGAATTGTTTAATAGCGATACCAAATTCGAAAGTGGTACCGGATGGCCCAGCTTTTATGCCGCAGTAAATAGTAGTGTTGTTTCCATCAGTGATGATAACAGCTACGGAATGTCTCGCGATGAAGTAACTTGCAGCCGCTGTGGGTCGCATCTTGGACATGTATTTGATGATGGACCCCAGCCTACAGGAAAAAGATTTTGTATGAATTCGGCAAGCCTGGATTTCGTAAAAAAATAAGGACTTTAAGAATCAAGATTGTTTTAAGGCGCTTTTCTGGCGCCTTTTTTTATCACAGATTCACTTTATCAACTCTCATCTGGTGCCTGCCTCCTTCAAAAGGGGTGCTAAGAAATACTTCCACCATTTCTTGTGCTAAATCATAATTAACAAAGCGGGAAGGAATGCAAATGATATTCGCATCATTATGTTGCCTTGCTAAAGCAGCCAGTTCTGTATTCCAGCAAAGGGCTGCCCGGATATCTTTATGCTTGTTCGCGGTGAAGCAAACGCCGTTCCCGCTACCACAGATAAGTATGCCGGCATCGTTAACTTTTGATGCAACACTTGCTGCCACGGGATGCGCAAAGTCAGGGTAGTCGCAGCTCTCGGAAGTAAATGGTCCGAAATCGGTGAGTTCAAATCCTTTCTCCTTAAGAAAAAGAATCAACTTTGTTTTATATTCGAAACCAGCGTGATCGCCGCCTATAGCTATATTCATTTTAGTTGTTAGTGGTTAGTGATTAGTCGTTAGTTAATACATTATATAGAAATTGACATCTGGCAGTGGACAAAACGCTGTGAATATGGGTATAATTGTATTTCTGTATTCATTCTTTAATTTTTTCATTTCTTAATTCTTTCATTTGCACCCTACGCCCATCCCGCTTTTTGATCTTCGATATCCTTCTTTCTTTTTACGAATGCTGCGATAAAGATACTAAATTCATATAAGCCATAGAGCGGTATCGCCATTATGGTTTGGCTTACTACATCAGGAGGTGTGATAAGCGCCGCTATTATTAAAATGATGATTATAGCCCAGCGCCTGTATTTTCGCATCATCTGAGGAGTAAGTATGCCAATTTTAGCAAGGAAATACACCAGCATCGGAAGCTCAAACACCAATCCTGTGGCCAGGGTAAGAGTGGATACCAGGCTGATATAAGAGTCCAGGGTAATTAATCTTTTTACCTGATCACTGATACTATAATTACCCAAAAAATTTACTGCCATAGGGGTAAGGACAAAATATCCGAAACCCACGCCCATGAACATAAATAAAGTAGTGAAAAATATGATTCCTGTTGAGAACTTTCTTTCTTTGGGTTTTAATGCGGGCCGTATAAAACGCCAGATCTCCCAGATGAAATAAGGAAAAGCCAAAATTAGTCCACCACAAAAGGAAATCCAGAACTGATTGCTCAATTGTTCGCCAAGCTCCCGGCTTACAATTTCAAAATCAAGTTTTATAAAACAAAAAGAATCATCAAAATGAAAATGCTGGGCGGCTTTACAAAGAAAACGATAGGTAATGAAATCGGGATTTTTAGGACCCAGAATAATCTTATCGTAAATTATTTCAGGATAAAGGAATACCAGGGTGGATGTGATTGTTACTGCAATGAGAATCCGGATAATATGCCACCGCAGCTCTTCCAGGTGTTCCCAAAAACTCATTTCTTTCTCCGGTTTATCTACATCTACTTGATCTAAGGGCATCTTGAATGAATTTTCTTCGGGATTAAATTATGGAATGGGATTGTAACCGTTTGCGAAAATAATAAAAGAAAAATGGAACCATGTATAAACCAGGTGTTAATTAAAGAATAGTATTTTCGCAACATGGCCGTTGAAATCAGAATTAAAAATATAAGCACCAATCCTTTGCCATTGTACCAAACAGCGCATGCTGCGGGTATGGATATTATGGCTTTTATTGAAACCGCGATAATCCTTGGCCAGGGAGAGCGAAAATTAGTCCCCACAGGTTTATTCATAGAGCTTCCCCAAGGGTATGAAGCACAAATAAGACCCCGGAGTGGTCTGGCTTTTAAACATGGTATCACCGTTTTAAATAGTCCCGGAACCATTGATGCAGATTACCGCGGTGAAATAAAAATTTTACTTATCAATCACGGTGAAAAAGATTTTGAAATACATACCGGTGACAGGATTGCACAAATGGTCATTCATCAATATGAACCTGCGGTATGGCGAGTTACCGGGGAGCTCAATGAAAGTCTTCGTGGCGCTGGTGGCTATGGCAGCACCGGTATATAGGTTTTTGCGTATTTTCGCAGTTACAGAACCCTGAATAAATATATATATGCCTAAGTTTTTAGTTACCGGGGGAGCCGGAAATATTGGGAGTGAAATAGCTAAAAAAATTGCTTCCTATCCTGAGAATGTAGTTGTGCTGGTAGATAACCTGCTTACTGGAAGCGTGGATAAAATTCCCAAAAGCCCCTACGACAATATCAAATTCATTAAAGCCGATTGTAATAATTTTAATGATATAGGATCGGTATTCTATGCCTACCAATTTGATTATGTATTTCATTATGCTGCAGTGGTAGGTGTTAAGCGCACCCTTGCCAATCCTATATTGGTACTCAACGATGTAGAGGGAATTAAAAATATTCTTAACCTAAGCAAGAATACCGGTGTGAAGCGCGTATTTTATTCCTCATCCAGTGAAGTATACGGCGAGCCGGTAGAATTTCCTCAAAACGAAAAAACAACGCCTTTAAACAGCAAGCTGCCTTATGCAATTGTAAAAAATATTGGGGAAGCCTATTTCAAGTCATTCCATAAAGAATATAATTTAGACTATACCATTTTTCGTTTCTTTAACACTTATGGGCCAAATCAAAGCACTGATTTTGTTGTGAAAAAATTCCTGGTCTCGGCCATGCATAATCAGGATATCTCTATTTATGGTGATGGCTCACAATCGCGCACCTTTTGTTATGTGGATGATAATATAGATGCATGCTTTAATGCTTATATTACGGGTGAAGTGATTAATGATGTAATAAATATCGGGAATGATAACGAGATGAGCATTTTAGAGCTTGCCAATACCATAATATCACTCACAGGAAGCAAATCAAAAATAATTCATTTGCCTTCACTTGAAGAAGGTGATATGACACGCCGACTGCCGGATATATCACGGATGCGTAAACTTTTAGGAAGAGAGTTGCTGGGTATTGAAGAAGGTGTAAGAAGAATAATGGCAACCCTTTAATACGTAACTGCATTATGCCTTTCCTGATCAAACCCTCACTTAAAGATCTGAATGCTTATTGCCAAAATACCATTGCACATTTTCTGGAAATCGAATTCATAGAAATTGGAGATGATTTTCTGATTGCTAGAATGCCCGTAAATGCGAAGACACAGCAGCCTCTCGGAATGCTCCATGGTGGCGCAAGCTGTGTATTGGCGGAGCAAACCGGGAGCATGGCTGCCAACCTGCATTTAAACAGACAAACTCATGTAGCGCTAGGTTTGGATATCAATGCAAATCATATTAAAGCTGTTAAATCAGGATTTGTGTTCGCTAAAGCTATAGCTCTACATATTGGAAGCAAAACACAGGTTTGGGAAATAAAAATCACCAATGAAAAGCAGGAATTAACCTGTATTTCACGTCTTACCATGGTAGTTGTAGCTGTGGGTGATGTAACCCCACGAAAATCAGCGCTAATCTCCGAATGAATGATGAACTAAAAGCCCTTTATAGCGCTTCATTAAGAGAAGAATGCCACAGCGTATTTTATCGAAGACCCTTTGAAAGAGCCATTCATGGCGTAATTTCAAACCTGCTAAGTGATCCGTCAATTGATTCTGAAGGATTCATCATCAGCAGTTTTGATTATCATCTGAAACCAAAATTAATTCAGAATCATATTGAATTTAGGATTGAAGATCTGCTTTACATAAGCTATAATATCCAAAGTAAATTTATTGAAACATTTCAAAACAATTTCAATGCTTTTTTAAATATTCCTGAGCCCATTGTAAACCCTTTTTTTAATTCACACCCCATTCATTGCGCATCCCAGGTAGAATTCACAGATAATGTACGGAATGCGATAAATAAAATCGAAAAAGGTTTCTTTACCAAAGTTGTTTTATCTAGAGCTGCCAGGTATAACTATTCCGGATCCTCCCAGCCTATCGACATCTTTAACAGTGTCTCAAAGGCATATCCTGAAGCATTTATAAGTATGATCTCCTCGCCATTCTATGGTACCTGGATTGGCGCTTCCCCTGAAATTTTGCTTGAACAATCGCATGAGAATTATACTACTGTTGCCATTGCAGGAACGAAAAAAGCGAATCCTGATACAACTTTTACGAGCAAAGAATTCGAGGAACAAAATATCATAAAAGAATATATTGAAAATTATCTAAATTCTAATGAAATAGTAAGCAAATCCTCTGAGATCCATGATATTAAAGCAGGAAGTTTAATGCATTTAAAAACTAATATTGCTTTCACTCATTCTGCACTTGACCGAATGAAAATTCTTCAAGACCTCCATCCCACGCCCGCCGTAGGGGGTTACCCCAAAGACAAAGCAGTTCAATATATATCGGAAACTGAAAATTATTCAAGAGAAGTATATGCAGGCTATATCGGACCTATATCTATTCCGGAGATGCATATTTATGTTAACTTGCGATGCATGCAATGGTTACCCGGGTATGCGGTGATTTACGCCGGGGCAGGTATAACAGGGGCATCTGATGCAGGTGATGAATGGTTAGAGACAGAAAATAAAATGCAGATCATAGCCTCGGCTTTAGCATTAATTTAACTCAAATTTATATCCCACCCCTTTTATTGTAGTGATATAATTATCTCCTATTTTTTCTCTGATCTTACGGATATGTACGTCTACCGTGCGTTCACCTACATATACATCAGATCCCCAGACACGCGATAATACATCCTCCCGGCTAAATACTTTGCCTGGTGAGCTTGCCAGGATATATAATAATTCAAACTCTTTTTTGGGCAGGGAGATCTTTTCTTCGTTCTTATAAACCATATAGCTATCACGGTCGATCTTAATTATACCCAATTGCAGGTTCGGAAGCTCTTCCTCTTTTATATATCTTTTAATGATTGTTTTTAACCGCGTGCTCAGGGCTGCCGGCTTTATCGGTTTGGCAATATAATCTTCCGCACCCAGGTCAAACCCCTGCACTTCGCTGTGCTCCTCATTCCTTGCGGTAAGAAAAACAAAAGGAATATTTTTCAGCACTTCGCTATGCTTTATTTTTCTGCATACCTGAAACCCATCCAAATCAGGCATCATAATATCATGCAAAATCAAATCAGGCTTTAATTTCAATGCCAGTTCATAGGTTTCAGTACTTTTATTTGTAACGGCAACCTCAAATCCATTGCGCTCTAAATTGAATTTAATGATTTCCAAAATGTCCAGATCATCATCAACTACCAATATTTTATATTTCTTAATCATCTATTGCAAAACTGGTGTTGTTATGCCAATCTAGTATTATACAGGTATTAATAAATTGTTACTAATCTATTCCCATAAAAAAACCCTGCTTTAATAAAAAGCAGGGTTGTACTTAAAATTACAACGAGAATTAATATCTTTTGTTGTAACCGCCATTTCCTCCATCGCGATTGAAACGATTTCCGCCACCGCCATTTCCTCCACCACGATTATTACTGCTTTTGTAATCGTCGGTTTTAGGGCGTGCTTCATTAACGCTAAGAACTTTTTCCATCATCTCATAACCGTTAAGTTTTTCGATGGCTTCTTTAGCATGTTCGTCGTTCGGCATTTCTACAAAACCGAAACCGCGACTGCGGCCACTCATTTTGTCCATGATAATGCGAGCTGATGATACTTCGCCATAAGCTTCAAATACTTCACGTAATTGATCGTCAGTGGCTTTAAAATTGATGTTTGCTACGTAAATATTCATATTTACAAATAATAAAAAAATAAAAAATAAAAAATAAAAAATAATTAAAACATATTTAAACTTCGGAGATTTAGACGACTAAAAATAAACGGTAGGGAAACGAATTCTGGTGAAGGATTAATTTACAATACGATACTTTTTGATTTATCTAAGCCACGTGGTGTGGATATGTTGTGCAAATTTAAAAAAAAATATCGAATTACAAATTTTTTTTATAATAAAGCCCTTGAATTTTAATGTTTAACAAATCTTAGGGTCGTTTCATCATCCACAGATAAAAAATATAGCCCATTTGCTAATGATGAAAAATCCATTTGTGCATTACCAGCCACTTTAATGGATAACAGCTCCTTACCTAAAATATCCAGTACCCTGATATCATGAATTCTTGAGTCCCCTGTTTTTAGTGTCGCATTTTCGGTAAGCGGATTAGGATATAGTGAATAACCCTTGCTTTTGTTTATCCCGGGAATCCCTGTATTGGGTATCACATTTATCAATTGTATTTGTGTAATCGTGTCTGTTATTGTGCCGTTCGTGGCTATCAGGCTCACCGTATATTTTCCTGCCAGTGTATAGATATGCTGGGGATTTGCTTGTGTTGAGGTTTGACCGTCACCAAAATTCCATTGAAGTGTAGACGCTAATGGTACGGCGTCATTAAATACGGAAAGGTTTTTGAAATTCACGCTATGAAATTGTTTGATAGACAGGCTATCCGCATTAAAATCTGCAAAACCCCAGCCCCATGGAATACCATCTGATTTTGATTGTTGTGCAAATTCCTGGAAATACTGATTGGCAAGGTCGGCATCGTGTATAATCAATGTGTTTTCGTCATTCTTGGTATCCGCGCTGCTGCTCCAGTTATGGGAACCTGTAACTACCTGTGGATCGGAGTAGTAGTTGTTGGCGTCAATAATTGCAAGCTTATGATGCAATAATCCTGTGCCCTGGTATTTTATCACCTTATTGCCCATCACTGCCTTCATATCGTTGAAGCCTGCACTGCCATTGGCCGTATCGTCGATCATACCTGCAGCGTAGACCCCTGCACTTGCCCTACCGGCAATTGCCTGGGCTATGTCTCGACGGGTAAAGGTTAATACCTGGAAATATAAATCCGTGTTTGCCGATTTTATTGCAGTTATAATTTGCTGTGTTACATTATCGCTGGGGCTAAAATATTGTTCTACCTGCTTGCCGCCGATAACGAACTGGTGTGGGGTATTGTTTGTTTTAAACTGTCCGAAACGACTATTGGAAACATTAGGTATTAAGCCCGAACTACCAAACATTTCATCGAATTCCAAGGTATAGGTTTTGGCCAATGACTGATCCTGGATAATCAATTGATTGTTGGCATCGCCATTTACCTGCCCACTGGTCCAGTTCGTGCTACCGGAAAATACAAATGGTTCATCAGGATTAGGGCTATTGGCATCGATGATCACGAATTTGTTATGCATAATGGTATAGTTGGCACCTTGTGGGCTGGCTATTTTCCCGATCCCCGCATTAAGTGCGCCCACACCCAGGTTAGCTGTTGAGCCGTCATAAACAATACGAACTTTTAATCCACGGGAAAAGGCATCATTAGCTGCAGCGCTTATATCACTGAGCCCGCTGTTATTCCAGTTATACATAGCGATATCAATGCTTCTTTTGGCCCGGTTGATATAATTAATGATTGTATCATCAATCCCCTGGTTTGAAAAAACAGCTTTAGAAAAAGTAGACACATTGTTATTTACATCCCTGTTAAAAAGGACCTTAATGGTACCCGTTGAAAGTGAGGCGGTACTCATTAACACAGGCGAGGTAACTGAGGAGTCGCCGTTAGCTTTCAATGATATTGCTTTTACGTAATAAATGGTGGCTGGCATTAATCCGGATAGTTGGATAGAATGTAACCCTACCTTATTGGTATCCGTAATCGTACCTAGCTCCAGCGCAGGTGTTAGTCCATATTTAATGGTGGTGGTGCCGGCAACCTGGGTTGTAAACACAACATCAAATTTCGTGGTGCTTATATTTTTTTGGCTGAGAGAGCTTAAAATTTTGGGGCCATTATCCAGGTCAAAATCGGAATAAGAACGGGGTAAAAGCTGATAACCTATAGCGGGGTTTGCTGCCGAAAACTGACTCATGATTCCAGTGATATTGCAAGGGGAGGGAGGTATTTGCTTTCCTGCAATATCGGTAGTGGGCAATACCCTGATTTGCGTATTCGCATTATTATCCAATTTGTAATTCTGGCCGCTGGTGCCAGTAGAAAAGGTACCCGTTGAGGTAACAATCACATTTTTCACTTTTATCAACATACTTTCATATTGTTCAGTGAAAGCCGAAGCAGTGGTTAATTCAATGGGTAAAGGCAATGAATTATTGGTGCTGATGACATTAACCGCAGCCACCGGATCGAGTTCAAGCAGGTTATTATACATTTTGGCTGTACCTGTTATTTCAACGCTGTCGCCAATATTCACCGCTGACATCAATGCCGGCGAATAAGCCGCGATCCCACCGGTTCCATCCTGGAAATAACGGATGGCTGCCCCAAGCTCCCCGCCATGGGTAACCATTCCACGTACTGTTACCTGGGTTCCTAAAGGCGCCGCATGGGCAGCGTTAATGCTTATCACTTGGGCTTGCCCACGAATTGCAACAAACAGTAGAAAAAAAAATGAGGCGGGTAAAAACTTTAAATTTATCATAGAGATGGATCTAAATGCAATTAAGCAATCTTTAACGGAACCACTTTTAATAAGGTGTTAAATAAACATGTATAATTATCTTAAACGATCGGCGCTCTTTACCAGATGATCATCCTTTTTTATGAAAAAATATGCCGAGATATACAGAATGGCGATAATTGAAATTAAATAAGTGCCGAAACCAAAATGGTATTCAGAATAATTGGTTGTAAAAAGATTGTAAAGGCTGAATGTGAATGATAATAGGGTTCCGAGAACAAGATAAATACAAAATTTCATTTGCTGTGCACGTGCCTTATAAAGGAAAATGGCATATAATGTAATGGCTATCAATGCAAATTGTAAGATGATATGAATAATATTAATATGTATTTCTTTGCTCCCTGTATTGATGCTTTGCCATGCCGAATAATAGGAATCATTCATTTCAATTTTTAAAGAATAAAAATTAACTTTAAAAAGAAGCGCCTGTAAGCCTGCGGCGATCAATAAAAACACGGATTGAATGCGTTGTATCATAGGATGCAAAGATACGAGGAAAAACTCCTATCCTTCAAACCTTAAATGTTTCACAGTCAATCCTTCGTTAATCAGCTGGTTAAGCGAAGCGATACCGATCTTGAGGTGCTGCTCCACAAAATTGGCTGTTACCGTTTTATCGCTTTTTTCAGTTTTTACCCCTTCCGGCGTCATGGGCTGATCACTTACAAGGAGCAAGGCGCCGGCTGGAATATGGTTATAAAAAGCGGTTATAAAAATGGTTGCAGTTTCCATATCCACAGCCATGCAACGGATGCTTCGTAAATAGTTCTTGGTCACTTCATCGTGCTCCCAAACGCGCCTGTTGGTAGTGTATACGGTACCTGTCCAGTAATCTTTTTCTATATCTCTGATCGTTGTGCTTACCGCTTTCTGCAAGGCGAATGCAGGAAGGGCTGGCACTTCAGGTGGGAAATAATCGTTGCTGGTTCCCTCCCCCCTGATCGCTGCAATAGGAAGAATATAATTCCCGATTTTCGGTTCTCCTTTAAGGCTTCCGCATTTTCCTAAAAACAATACGGCTTTGGGCTTAACCGCACTCAGGAGATCTATAATTGTGGCTGCATTAGCGCTGCCCATCCCGAAATTAATTATAGTGATGCCGTTGGCGGTAGCATTACGCATGGCACGATCCTCACCTACTACCTTTACATTATGCATGCTGGCAAAAAGGTCGACATAATTATTAAAGTTGGTTAGTAAAATATGGCTGCTAAAATTCTCTATGGGCACTCCCGTATACCGCGGTAACCAGTTCTCCACTATATCTTGTTTGATTTTCATGCGTTCGAAAATAATGGTTTTCGGGGATAATTAGTGTTTGTTTCATTAAGCTTGAATAGATATAAAGATGTTCAAGGTACATTTAAAAACAAATCAATTAATTCATCGGAGCTTCTGAATCCGGTAATATTTAAAGACTTTGAAAGTATTCTCATCATAGAGAACAGCGGCAGGCATAAAAGAATATTTTTAAGACTACTTTTGCAAAAATTTTCATTTGCCGGCTTTAGAAAAAATATCACATTCCAAATGGGTTCAGCAATTGTTCCCATCCTGTATCTGGAATTTTGGTGCGCTCGGAGAAAAAACGATTTATTTAACTTTTGACGATGGGCCAATGCAAGAGATAACTCCCTGGGTTCTTGATCTTCTAAATGAATATAATGCTAAAGCTACTTTCTTCTGTATCGGTGCTAATGTGGTGAAGCATCCCGACATTTTTGAATTGATTAAGAAAAACGGACATGCCATTGGCAACCATTCACAAACGCATGTTAATGGCTGGAAAACATTGTATGCCGACTATCTCAAAGATGTCGATCAATGTAGTAAGCTGATTGACTCTAAGCTCTTTCGTCCACCCTATGGCAAACTCAAGCCGCTACAATTAAGAAATCTGAAAAAAAAGTATAAGATTATTATGTGGAGTTTTTTAACAGGAGATTATTTAAAAACGCTATCATGTGAAAAAGTATTGGAAGAGATGAAAATGAAAATCACCGGAGGCGATATCGTTGTTTTTCATGACAGCAGGAAAGCAGAGAAAAACCTTAAAAATTTACTGCCACAGGTATTGTCGTATTTTTCCTCCCTGGGATATCATTTTAAAGCAATCAATTTATAATTTAAGCCGGAATGCAATTAGGCTGAAATAATTTTATGTTAACAATATTCGGTTATAGCATCTTCCTTATCCTGCTCTATTTTGTGGCCCTGATATTCATTTTAATAAATACCTTTTTTAACTACAGGAAGAAGAACATCATTCCACCTATAAGCAGCGACTATCCTATGGTATCGGTGCTTGTTGCCACCCGTAATGAAGAAGAAAATATTATGCGTTGCCTGGAATCATTAAATAAACTTAGCTATCCCAAAGATAAGATCAGAATTATTATCGGCAATGACGATAGTAGCGACAGAACAGTACCGATCACTGATCAGTTTATCAAAGGAAAAGCACAGTTTGCCTTTTATGATGTTAAAATAAAACTGGGCAAAGCCAAAGGCAAAGCCAATGTATTAGCGCACCTGGCCCAAATTGCCGAATCAGAGTTTATATTTGTTACTGATGCTGATATTGCAGTACCGGAGCATTGGATACAAAATATGCTCCCTCATTTCGAGAAAAATACAGCGATTGTTTCCGGAAGCACCTATGTTGAAGGAACAGATTTATTTTCCAGAATGCAAAGCCTCGATTGGATGTTTTTCGGCGGCATACTCAATGGCTTTGCAAATGCCGGAATTGCCTGCACTGCCGTAGGAAACAATATGGCATTCAGAAAAAGCGCTTATGAAGAAATCGGTGGTTACGAAAATATTGACTTTTCCATCACGGAAGATTTCAAGCTTTTTGACACGCTCAAAAAAGCCGGATTCGGGTGGAAAAATATTTTAAACAACGCCACCTTGAATATCTCCAAGCCTGTTAATAATTTCACTAACCTGATGAAGCAGCGCCGACGTTGGATCACCGGAGCGATGGAACTGCCATGGATCTGGAAGGTTATTTTTATCATATTCGGATTTTTTACCCCCTCCTTGTTTGCAGTCCTTTTGTTTGCACCCCAGATTGGGTTGATACTATGGTTCTGCCGTTTGTTTCTTGAAGGCATTTACCTCGCAACAATCGCCGCAAGGATGCGTCATACAGAGAACCTGGGATCATATCTATGGTTTCAACTTTATGCCCTGGCTTTGCCGGTACTTTATTTCTATTATTTCCTTAAACGCGAACCCAATGAATGGAAAGGACGGGTTTATGCCTAATTGCGGGCGGCACGTCATTAGTGAAATTATTATAGAGAATACCCTGGTGAAACAAGGCCTATTAAAGACATGGGAATTATCTCGGTGTACACCATTTTAATTTTTTTAGTTACTGTTCAGGCCTGCCAAACGATTACAGGTTTTTTATTGACTGCCAATTGAATGGCATCTAATACGCTGTGGCCCTGTTTAC